>NZ_SMSC01000169.1:0-360 GCF_004359955.1 Candidatus Thiosymbion oneisti | reverse complement strand
GTAGTGTTCTAATTTTGTTGTTACCGAGTAAAGGGAACTTTAAAAAGTTTCCGTCCTGGGATCTTTCACGGTGCCCTCTACACCAGAAACAACAAAGTTGAAACATCACCAAAGAAATGAGGAGTGGTTAATGAACCGCTCTACGCTAACCACTTAAGAATTTACCATTACCCGGCTATCCTACCCTAACCTCGGATGCTGAGGTTCCTCCGTCACCCTAACCTCCATATTGCTCTGTTCTCTGCCTTATCCCTCACGATGTTCATCGAGCAGCCGCTTGTATGCGTCCGGATCCTTCTGTTTCAGTCGAACCAGTCGAAACCGAGTTTCTTGTTCGAGATCATCGGGATACTTTTCCTT
>NZ_SMSC01000168.1:0-375 GCF_004359955.1 Candidatus Thiosymbion oneisti | reverse complement strand
AAGGAATTTGCCTGCCTGGATAAAATGATCGGTGAGATCCTGATCTTCGATTGAAGGCGTCACATTTCCACCGGGGTGGTTATGGACCATAATAACCTGAACGGCGAGCTTGTAAATCGCCATGCGGAAGGCTTCTCTGGGGTTGATGTTTGCCATGTTGGAAGACCCCAGAGCGACCAATTCGATATAGAGGATCTTGTTGGCTTGATTCAAACCCACCATCCAGAAGTGTTCCTGACCTTGACCGATTTTATTTTCTCTACGGAGAATTTGGCGCATGATCAGATAAATGTCTTCCGCACTGTTTACGGTGACTTTTTGTTGCTTGCTTAATTTGACTTCCATTGCGGGGCCTTTTACAGAAGGGCTAACATT
>NZ_SMSC01000167.1:0-378 GCF_004359955.1 Candidatus Thiosymbion oneisti | reverse complement strand
GCGGGCGGGGCTGGCCGAGACGCCGGAGGCTTCGGACTACACTTCGATTCAAGAGCGCGTCGTCGGGTTGCCGGAAGAAGTCGGGTTCGAAGCCGGCTCGCAGGAGACCGCAACCGCTAAAGACCCTGACACAACACTCGACGGGGAGCGGTTACGATCGGAAGCTGAGACTCGAATCTTATCCCAGGCCCCGCTGATGCCCTTCGATGCCACCGCACAGACCCCCTGGGCAGTGCCATTTGCCTTCGAGGACTACTTGGAGCTGGTCGATTGGACGGGCCACGCATTACGCGCGGATAAGTCTGGATATATCGAGGCGCGAGAGCCCAAGATCCTCGCCCGGCTGGGCATCGATGGGGAGCAGTTTATCGGCTATTC
>NZ_SMSC01000166.1:0-387 GCF_004359955.1 Candidatus Thiosymbion oneisti | reverse complement strand
AGATATTGAAGACGTTTCTGGATTAACAATTGAAGAAATTCAGAAACTATAGAACCCAAATGGGCTAGCAGGGAAAAGGGGTCAGGCTCAATTGATGGGTCGTTTTTCACAGATCATTCGCCTAACATATGGCTACAAGCGACCCAATGCCGCGGTCCGGCTCCTCAGCAATTTTCAAGCTCAGTGCCACGCAGCATTGGGCGCCTGAGCCCAAACGATAAGCGGCGCGTCTCTGCGCCGCTTATCGGGGAGCTAACCAGCACGTGCACTATAACAAGTGTTACCAAAAGGAAAGCACACAAGAACATGCATGGCAGCGCTTTGATATCCCTATCGTTTCAGACACCAAAACAGGATATCGCCTGCAAAAACGTCAGTGCAACATGG
>NZ_SMSC01000165.1:0-390 GCF_004359955.1 Candidatus Thiosymbion oneisti | reverse complement strand
CAGGGTGATGCTGCTCATCCGGAATAATGGCTTGATACGCTTTCCAATAGTCGCTAAAAACAACGGCCTTTTTATAATCAGGCGGGATGCGATTCCAGAGTATTCGACACGTTTCTTCACTGCGATCACCGTAGGCATAAGCAATGACTTCTCGGGTCTCCCGATTCAATGCAATCCAGATCCAAACGTTGAAAACTGTGCTGAAAACAAAAGACCATAACTCATCCACTTCCAACACCGGTGTCTGCCCAGGGTCAACGGGTGTCAGCGTGGTCTCAAGGGGTGGAAGCTGTTCCGCCTTTTTTTTAACCAGACACTCAAGGTTTGTCGACAAACCCCAAATGTCCTTTCGATCCCGTGCATACTGGATCGTTCTTGATAAGCTTTCAG
>NZ_SMSC01000164.1:0-398 GCF_004359955.1 Candidatus Thiosymbion oneisti | reverse complement strand
ACGAGAAAAAACCCGATTTGGAGTGCTGTGCGATTTTCGCGCGCGGGGGAAGAGGTTCGGATGCGGTGAGACGCGCCTGTGCCTCCTGGTACCGGGCTTCCAGGTTCAACCAATAGTCGGCGGGCATCCCCAATGCCCGCTCCAGTCTGATCGCCGTCTCGGATGTGATAACGGGTTCGCCTTCGGACCTCAGGATAGCGTCGACACGCTGCTCGGTCAGACCGGTGCGGCGTGCCAGCTCGGAGCCGGGCATCCGGCGCAGCTCCAGCTCGTATTCGAGCACCTCTCCGGGAGGGACAGCGTAGTCGGGCCGATATTCATTCTCGATCACGTCTCCGGGGGGAGAGACGGCATAATCGTGGGGGGCTTCGTTAACCATGGGTGTCTTCGATCCCTAG
>NZ_SMSC01000163.1:0-399 GCF_004359955.1 Candidatus Thiosymbion oneisti | reverse complement strand
CGCGCGCTCTACCACCAGCGCTGGGGTGTGGAGAGCTTCTATGGGGTGCTCAAGACGCGCTTGGCGTTGGCGAATTTCACCGGCCTCGGTCCCGAGGCGGTGCGCCAGGATTTCTTCGCCACCGTCTTCCTCAGCGGCCTGGAGTCGTTGCTCACCGAAAGCGCACAGGTCAACCTCGATGCCAAACCGACCCGCCACCCCCAGCAGGTCAACCGCGCTGTCTCCTTCAATGCCATCAAGCACAACGCCCTGCAGATGCTCATCAGCGATACGAACATCATCGAGGCGCTCTGCGAGCGCCTCACGGCCCTGTTTATGACCAATCCCTGCTCTCAGCGCCAAGACCGCAACCCCCCGCGTCGCAACACCTCCGCCAGAGGCTTACTCGATTTCTATCGG
>NZ_SMSC01000162.1:0-401 GCF_004359955.1 Candidatus Thiosymbion oneisti | reverse complement strand
AACGCCTGATGACCAGTTGGACCGGCAACTCGGCATTCGGGTTCTCCCCGGTAACCAGAAGAGCCGACAATATGTCGGTGGTCCCGGAAGCCGACAGAATGTCGGCGGTCCCAGGGGCCGACAAGATGTCGGCGGTTCCGGGGACGCGAGTCCGGCTGGGACCGCCGTCTTCCAGACGGCTTACGGACCCCATCACCAGCTGTCGGCAACGCTCAGAGCAGACGCCTTCTCGGGCCGCACCGGATAACGCCGGACAGCCGGTGGGTTTGATTCCCGTGTATACGAATGCTGGACACCGGCCCGATGTTCTCCGCGGCGCGGAGCTTCCACATTCCCACGCAGCGCGTGGGAACGAGAAAAAGCCGACAGAATGTCGGCGGTCCCAGGGGCCGAGAAAATGC
>NZ_SMSC01000161.1:0-414 GCF_004359955.1 Candidatus Thiosymbion oneisti | reverse complement strand
CTCCGCATTGGCCCGGCGGGCGATGTGTTCATTGAGGGTACGCATGAACCAGGACAAATCGTGCAACCGCCCCCGATAGACCTCGGCAAGTGCCTCGACCTCGGCGATCTCCGCCCGGCTCATCGACCCTCGTGACGCCGAGAGATAACGTGTCGCCAACAAGGGCCCGGTGAAGAGCGCCGTCCAGCGTTTCAGGACCTCCTCTATCGACCACCCCGAGGCCCGTTCCCGGTCGATACGCACCACGATGTGGTAGTGGTTACTCATCACCGCATAGGCGGCCACGTCGATGGCAAACAGGGTAGCAAGCTGCTGCATGCGCTCGACAATCCAGCCGCGGCGGTGGTCGAAATTCAGACCTGAGAGCTGGTCCTCGCCACACAAGAAGGCACGGCGCACACAGCGGCATACGCA
>NZ_SMSC01000160.1:0-417 GCF_004359955.1 Candidatus Thiosymbion oneisti | reverse complement strand
GACCAGAACCGGGAATACCTGCTCCTCTCCGCCGATTACCAACTGCGCTCCGATGTCTTCGGCTCCTCCGGAACGGCGAACACCGGCCCGGTCTTCCACTGTGAATTCACCGCCCTGGACGCCAAAACGCCCTATCGTCCACCACGGAACACCCCTAAGGCCCGGGTCCAGGGTCCCCAGACCGCCATCGTGGTCGGCAAAGCCGGCGAAGAGATCTGGACCGACCAATACGGCCGGGTCAAGGTCCAATTCCACTGGGACCGCTACGGCCAATCCGACGAGCAGAGCTCCTGCTGGGTGCGGGTTGCTCACCCCTGGGCCGGCAAGCACTGGGGCGCTGTGGCAATCCCCCGCATCGGCCAAGAAGTCATTGTCGACTTCCTGGAAGGTGATCCCGACCGGCCCATCATCACCGGC
>NZ_SMSC01000016.1:0-122478 GCF_004359955.1 Candidatus Thiosymbion oneisti | reverse complement strand
TAAACTTCACAGACAGGCAGCTGACGCTACCATTTTTGCGACACCCTCCTCCGCGGCGCGGAGCTTCCGCGTTCCCACGTGCTGCGTGGGAACGAGAGAAAAAAATGATCTTTTCCCATGCTCAATCCAGCCCGGACTGTTCCATAGCCCGTAGGCTGGGCTGTGCCCACCAATACCGTGCCTAGCTGGTGGGCGCAGCCCACCCTACGAGCTAGGGGTTGTTGACATTTATCGAGCAAGCCGGGTAGGTGGGGTTAGCCGCAGGGACGCGGCCTAACCCGACGTAGCGGTGGCGGCTCACGCCTTGGGCAACCGAGTCGGTGGGCACAGCCCACCCTACACGCGGCGTGAGATCCACGCGGGTAGGCCGCGCCAAAGTCGAGTCGATGAGCTTGCGGTTCAGGCTATTCTGCGACCAGGGACCGCAGTCGCTTCCTGCCCACCGGCGAACAGCCGGTCCAACGCCGCGATCAAATCATAGGAGGGCCGGTCGTACCAAACGCCGTAACGCGGGCCCGAGTGGGGGCGCATCCCCCGCAGGAACAGGTAGTAGACGCCGCCGAAATGGGTCCGGTAGTCATAGTCGGGTAGCCGCCAACCGAGAAACCGGTGCAGGGCCAGGGTGTAGATGAGGTATTGCAGCCGGTAACGGTGGCGGCGGATGGCAATGCGCAGGCCATCATGCCCGTAGGCCGTGAGGCGATCGCCGAGCCGGTTGGATTTGTAGTCCAGGATATAGAAGCGTCCCTGGCGGCGAAACACCAGGTCGATAAAGCCGTGCATGAGCCCGCGCATGGGCTCGAAACCTAGCCCTTGGGCAGCATCCGCATGGGCCTCGGAGACCGCCAAGGCGGCACCCAGGGACTCGGGACTCAGGCCCGCGACGGGAAAATGGAACTCCAGCTCCGAGATCCGATCGGCGGCGGTGATAGCACGCAGACGCAGGGATCTGTCCGGGTCCAACCAGGTATCCAGGACCTTGGTGACCAGCTCCTCCACCACGGGCGCCCAATCCCGGTCCGCAGCACGGCCCGCGCTCAGTCCACCATAGCGATGCAACAGGTCGCGGACGGCCTGGGTCAGGGTCTCGCCGGCAGCGTGGGGGAAGTCCAGGTCCTCGAACAGCTGATGCAGGAAATGGCCGGCATGGACGCCGGCGGGAAAGGCGAACACCGGATCGGTCGGGGTGCCCAACTCGGCTTCCGGTGCGGGGGGCACAGCGGCGGCATCGAAATCGGGGCGCTCGCTCTCGTCGCCCCGCACCAGGCCCGAGTAGCTGGCGACCCGCCAGCCTCCGTCGATGGTGGAGCGGAATTCCCTGGGGGTCAGACGCGCGGGGTCGATCCGGCCGCCGCGCCAAGGCCCGCCGGTGGACAAGGGCAATTCGCGGATCTCGATAGCATCCGACGCCCGCGCGGCCAGGGCGTCCAGCTCCGCGCGGATCTCTGCTTCTGACAGGTGCGCTATCCGGCTGGTGGGAAGCTCGTTCTCCGGGTCCTGATGCAGTAGGTAGGCCAGGGCCGCATCCCGGATGCCGTTGACCTTGCCCCAACAGAGTACGCAGAGCTTGGCCGCCCGGGTCACCCCGACGTAGAAGAGGCGCAGCTGTTCGGCGAGCCGTTCGGTCCGTTCCAGGCGTGCATGTGTGTCCAGGTCGCCCGAACCCAGATCCAGACAGGCCCGCTTGTCCTCCGGGGCATGAAAGAACACCGGCGCCTGTCCCTGGGACCCCTTGAAAGCGCTCCAGGGGAAGGGGATGAACACCAGGGGATACTCCAGGCCCTTGCTCTTGTGCAGGGTGACGACCTTGACCAACCCTTCGTCGCTCTCCAGGCGTAGCTGCTGGGCCGCGTCCCCTACCCGCGACCCGCGCCGATCGCTGAGCCAGCGCAGTAATCCGTCCAGGCCGGGATGCTCGCCGGCGGCCACTTGTAGCAGTTCCAGCAGCTGCAGCAAGTTGGTCAAACGGCGCTCGCCGTCGGGACGGCGCAGCAACCGGGCGGGTATTTGCTCCGCCGTGAGCAATGCCTGTAATGCCGCCATGATCCCCTGTTGCCGCCAGCGTTCCCGGTAGAACTGGAAGCGGGCCAGCAGCTTCTCCCAAGCGAGCTCATCGTCGGCGAGTCGCGCCAGCTCCGCCGCATTGCGTCCCAGCAGGCTCGTGGCCAGGGCGGCCCGCACGCGGCCTGGGTCGTGCGGCGCTGCCAAGGCCTGCAACAGGGTGGTCAGCTCTTCGGCGTCCTCGGTGGCGAACACACTGTCTTCGCTCAGGCTCACGCTGCTGATGCCGCGGGCGCGTAGGGCCTGCTGCACCAGGTCGCCCTCGCGGTGGGTACGCACCAGCAGGGCGATGTCGCTCGGCCTCAGGGCGCTGTCGCCGATGGTCGCCGCGCCGGCGTCCGCTTGGTTCAGCAGGTCGGCGATGTATCCGGCACAGGCCTGGGCCGCCTCGCTGAGGGCTGCGTCGTTGCGGATAAAGCCTGGTGGCCTGAGGGTCTGGTTTTCCTCATCGAGCCGGAGCATCCAAACCTGTAAGGGCACGGGTTCGACACCCTGGATTCGCAAGGGTTTCTCGTCCGCTTTGGGACCGGGCGCTACCGGCTCGAAACCGATGTAATCCTGGTAGACGAAGGGTTCCCGGGCGGAGGCGAACAGGCAGTTGACGGCCTCGATCAGCCGCGAGCCGGAACGCCGGTTGACGGTGAGGCCATAGCGATGTCCGGTACGGGCGCTGTCGTCGCGGGCCTGCATGTAGGTGAAGATGTCGGCGCCGCGAAAGGCGTAGATGGCCTGCTTGGGATCACCGATCAGGAACAGGCCGCAGTCGGGCTGCCTGCCGTAGAGGCGATGGAAGATGCGATACTGCTGGGGGTCCGTGTCCTGGAACTCGTCGATCAGGGCCACCGGATAGCGAGCGCGCACGCCGGCGGCCAGGGCCTCCGACCCGTCCCCCGCCAGGGCCTGGTCGAGGCGGCGCAGCAGGTCGTCGTAATAGAGCAGACCCTCGTCCCGTTTGCGTCGCTCCAGATCAGCGCGCACGAACGCCCGCGCGGAGGTCAGAAACAGGGCCCTGGTGCCGGTATGGACCTGGACCGACAACTCCGATAGACGGCCGCACAGGTCGAAAAAGGGGTGGGCCGGCGGGGGTTGACCCGCTTTGGTCCCACGCGCCAGTCCGGCCGGTGTCAGGCGCTCGCAGCCGGCGGGCAGGGATGCGGGAGGCTCGGTGGCCGCGGCCAGCGTCGCAGCGGTCCGAACGGCCTGGGCGACCACTTGCTTGGTGTAGGAGCGTCGATTGAGAGCGGGATTGGTCGCCAGGATGTCCGCCACCTGGTCGGAGGCAGCATGCCATTGCGCTTGCATCTGCGCGAAGACCGCGTCCAGCTCCCGGCGCGCAGCCTCGATGCCTACCGTGTCCACCGGCGGCAACAGCCGCAGATCCTCGAGGGACAGGGTGGATTGCAGGTCCGCGAGCAGGTCTTGAGGAGTCTTCCAGTGCTCCCGCACCCGGCACGCGGTCCGGGGGTCCGCGCCCGCGACCTGCCGGCGCCAGAAGTCCGCGACGGCAGTGGTTCGCAGTCGGGTCTCGTCGGTGATGAACTCGGCATCGAAGGCCGCACCACTCTCGAAGGCGTGGTCCCCGAGGATGCGCAGACAGAAACCGTGGATGGTGTGGATCGCGGCCTCGTCCATGCGCGTCAGGGCATCGGTCAGCAAGGTGCGCGCCCGATCCCGATCCGGCAGCCCCGACAAGAGCTGGACGAGGATCGGATCCTGTTCATCTCCCCCTGCTCTGTCTCCCCTCCCTGCCTCCTCCCGAACCGCCACCCCGCCCCGGAACCAGTCCAGGGCCTGCACCAACCGCTTGCGGATACGATCACGCAGCTCCTCGGTAGCGGCCTCGGTGAAGGTGACCACCAAAATCCGATCCACCTCTAGGCCCAGCTCCAACAGCAACCGCAGATACAGGGTCGTGATGCTGTAGGTCTTACCGGTGCCGGCGCTGGCCTCGATCAGGGTCAGGCCCCGCAGGGGGATTCGTAAGGGGTCAAGTGCTATCATGTGCCCGAGCCCGGCGAAGAGCGGTCGCCACACGGCATGATCTAAGTTAAATGTATATTATAAGTCTTTATTTATGATCTGGTTTTCAAGAGTCTCATCTAAGATCAAGGTCAGCGCATATAATGATTTGTCTTAACTTTCGTTGAAATATGAGACAGTAGTTTCACCGTTATTCAGTGGTGCAATCCTTTCAGGAGAAACAATGAAAGATCCCAGACAACCCCGTAACCATGCGGCCTCCCTTCTAACTCCTGATCTCGAAGACGAGAAAGCAAAGAATCATGGCCGTAGCGAGGCGAAATTCGGAGGGCGGGCCAAATGGTTACGACGATCCGGCCATCCCGGCCACCCTTCGTTACAAACCCAGCTGTTGGAAGAATCCGAAGCGATGGCGAGATATGCCCTCACTTCGGGGCTCGTGGTTCCGGCAGATACCGTGGAAAAGCTCGAATATGTTGCCGCCCAGGTGCGTAGGCAGGGATCGGGGGCCGATTCATATGACTTGAGAACCAACGGAAGTCCGGCCGGAGACGGCACCTATTCCAATGCCGGCGGGAACCGGTTCGTCAGGCTGCTGGCCACGATTCATGACCAGCTTGCCCGTATCGTGGCACCCGCCACCCCACGTACCATCCATCTTTTTGCGACGGAGTCCGCCACAGGCGGTTTTTGGCATTTCCTGGGCCCGGTGCCGCTGGTGCGCCAGATGATGCTGGCGGCCATCATCTGTTTGCTTGCGATCGTCGGGCTCAGCTTGTCGGATCAGGTCAATACGGCGAACGTTGGAAAGGAGTGGTTAGAGCTCTCCGGGCGCACGCTGCTGTACAATCTGCTTTTTCTCATCGCCGCCGCGGGGCTCGGCGCCTCGTTTCAGGCCCTCTTTCAAGCCAACAGATATGTGGTGGCCGGCACCTTCGATCCGAAATACGAATCTTCTTATTGGATCAGATTCGTACTCGGGTTGATCGCCGGCCTCCTCCTCGCTGAACTCATTCCTCTGCCGACCGAGGGGGCAATAGGAGGACTCGGCAAACCCGCATTGGCCATACTCGGCGGTTTTTCATCCGCGGTGGTATACCGGGTCATCAATCAGCTGATAACCGCCGTTGAATCGCTTGTGCGAGGCGACACCAAGGATATCATCGCCAGCCGGGAACAGGCCTTGAAGGCATACGCCAACGAGGAAATCGGCCGCAATCGGCTCAAGCTCGCGGGAAATCTCATGAGCCTCCAGCAACAGCTCGGCGCCGGAGCCAGTCCGGAACAGTTGAGCCACAAGCTCGGTCAATTACTGGGCGAGCTGATGCCCCCGGGGGTAACCGTTCAGACCGGCCGGACGCCGGCCCCGAAAGCGCGTGCCGGCGAAGAAATCGGCCCGAGATCGGTATAATTCAGGATTGCTTTGCCGGCATTCTTGGAAAATCCCCGGGACGGAATTTTCCAAGGTCCGGTCCCCACGGATCACCTCACTTCACTTCAATGGTGATCTTCTTCGATAGCACGGCGGGCTCATGTGGGATGTGGTTCCCGTCACCCAACAGGAGCTGCAGGGTGTGCTTCCCAGGCGTCAGCTCGATCTCGGTCTCCGTCTGCCCCCCACCGAAATGCTTGTGGTGGGCGTCACTCGGCAGCGGTCGGTCCAAGGGCGGCAGCTTGTCTACGTCGATCAGCAGATGATGGTGGCCGGTGTGCTTTCTATCCGTTCCGGCCGGTGCCACACCCATGCCCGACAGTCCGAAACGAACGCGCACCGGGCTGGTGACGACCTCCCCGTCAACGGGCGAGATGATGTAGACTTGGGCACCCTCCGGGGCCGGCGTCCCGGCCCAGATCAGGGTCGAGAATGCACACCAGACGGCTCCGACCAAGATGGAAACTTGTTTCGCTGACATGCTTAAAACACCTCTTGTTATTGGGTTGGGGCCGGTAGCTTAACACCAGGGCATCGGGTTAACACCTGGTAGGCGAATTTTGCCCATCCTACCCGGCCCGCGATAACAAAGCCCTTCTCCCTCTGCTTGGAGAGGCTGGTAGGCCGAAATCGAAATCGGGATTCCGATTGCGATCCCGATCCCGATTTCGGGTATGACGCATCCCAATCGACCTGACTACCCGGCTGATGCGGTTTGCTGAATGTCAACCGACCCTGGTCGATGCGATCGACATTTGAACCATGGAAACCCAGAGGCCACGGAAAGCTGGCAACAGGAAGCCGGCGACCGGAAGCCGGAAGCCACCCCGGATGAATGAATGCCAACGGCCCCCGGCATCGGTTAAACTCCTGCTACCCTGAACCGCTCGATCCGCGCGCGGCCTTGAGAATCCCGAATGTCCTACCAGGTGTTGGCACGTAAATGGCGCCCCAGGTCCTTTGCGGACATGGTGGGTCAGGAGCATGTGGTCAGGGCCCTGAGTAACGCCCTGGATCGGGACCAGCTCCACCATGCCTATCTGTTCACCGGCACCCGGGGGGTGGGCAAGACGACGCTGGCACGCATCTTGTCCAAGGCGCTGAATTGCGAGCAGGGCGTGAGTGCCCGGCCCTGCGGCCAGTGCAGCACCTGCCGGGAGATCGACGAGGGGCGGTTTGTCGATCTGTTGGAGGTGGATGCGGCGTCGCGGACCAAGGTCGATCAGACCCGGGAGCTGCTCGACAATGTCCCCTTCGCGCCGGTCAAGGGCCGGTTCAAGGTGTATCTCATCGACGAGGTGCACATGTTTTCGGCCCACAGCTTCAACGCTCTGTTGAAGACGCTGGAGGAACCGCCAACCCACGTGAAGTTTCTGCTCGCCACCACCGACCCGCACAAGGTGCCGGCGACGGTGCTCTCACGCTGTCTTCAGTTTAACTTGAAGCGCCTGGTGCCGGAGCAGATCACCGATCAATTCGCACGCATCCTGGCGGCGGAGGGCATTGAGTTCGAGCCGCGGGCCCTGACCCTGTTGGCGCAGGCGGCGGACGGCAGCATGCGGGATGGCTTGAGCCTGCTCGACCAGGCCATCGCCTTCGGCGGCGGGCGGGTGACCGGGGACGAGGTGCGGACCATGCTGGGTACCGTGGGCCGGGAGCTGTGTTTGAACCTGCTCCAGGCCCTCGCCAAGCTGGACCGCCCCGGACTGCTGGACGAGGTGGCCCGCATCGCGGAGCTGACACCGGACTTCGCCGATGTGCTGCAGGAGCTGATCGGCCTGCTGCACCGCGTCGCCCTCTACCAGGAGGTACCGGCGACCCTCAGGGAGGACGATCCCGAGCGCGAACGCATCGCAGACCTGGCAGGGCAGCTGGCCCCGGAAGACATACAGCTCTTCTACCAGATCGCCCTCTTGGGGCAACGGGACCTATCCCTGGTCCCGGACCCGCGCACCGGGATCGAGATGGTCCTGTTGCGCATGCTCGCCTTCCGGCCCGATGCCGGGGATGAGACAAGAACGGAACAGCGGCCCAAGCGGCAACCGACCCGGTCGCCGGCCCCGCCGCGGGATGTCCCCGGAGAGTCGGTCACCCCGCGGGGAGAGCGGTCCGCCGGGCTGGGGGCGGCGCGACAGTCGATCGGAGCCGGGGGCGCGGCGCGGGAGACCCAGGCCCCGGTCGCGCCACCGCCACCCGCCGCATCCGGCGAAGACTATCGGACCGTGGAACGCGCGGGGGATACTGCGCCACCGCGGGTGGCGGAGGCGGGCGCGGAAACGACCCTATCCAAGCCCTATCTACAGGAGCCCACGAGCCCCGATAGCCTGCATAGCTCCGAGGACTGGCATCGCTTAGTCGCGGATTTGGGGCTCGGTGGCGTGGCGAGTCAGCTCGCGCACAACTGCGGGCTTGCCGGGTGGGATGGGCATCGGCTTGCCTTGACATTGGCCCCCGAATGCCAAAATCTGCGGGTGCCTTCGGCGGAGGAACGGCTGCAGGATGCACTGGCTGGGGTATTAGGTAAGGGGCTCAAGGTGGAGATCCGAATCTCCCGCCCGGAGCACGAGACGCCGGCCCAGCGTCAGGCCCACCGGCATACCCAGCGTCGGCTCCGGGCCGAGGCCTTGATGGAAGAGGACCCGGTGGCACGGTTCCTCCAGGACGAGTTCGATGCCCGCTGGGTGCCCGGCAGTATCGAGCCGACGCCATAGATTCGCCGCCGGGCCGAAGACCGGCGGCAACGAGCAGCAGGAGATAACCCAAGGTGAAAAGCGGACTAGGCAATATCCTCAAGCAGGCCCAGAAGATGCAGGAGGAGCTGCAGAAGACCCAGGAGAAGCTGGCCCGGGAAGCGGTCACAGGCGAATCCGGTGGGGGCATGGTCAAGGTAACCATGAACGGCAAACACGAGGTCAAGCGGGTCGAGATCGACCCCTCGCTCATGGAAGACGACAAGGAGATGCTGGAGGACCTGGTAGCGGCAGCGGTCAACGCCGCGGTGCAGCGAGTCGGCGAGAAGATGCAGGAGAACATGGCGGACCTGACCTCCGGGTTGCAACTGCCGCCGGGGATGAAGTTGCCCTTCTGAGCCATGCCGGAACCTTCTCTGCTTAACCAACTCGTCGATGCCCTGCGTTGCCTGCCGGGCATCGGTCCCAAGTCGGCGCAACGGATGGCGTTCCACCTCCTGGAACAGGACCGGGAAGGGGGGCGTCATTTGGCCTCCGTCCTGGAGGCGGCCATGGAGCGCATCAGGCGCTGCAAGCGTTGCCGTACCTTGAGTGAGCAGGAATTGTGCGGCCTGTGCGCCAAACCTAACCGGGATGACTCCCTGCTGTGCGTGATCGAGCATCCTTCCGAGATCGTCGCCATCGAGCAGGCCACGGATTTTCGCGGACGCTATTTCGTGCTCGGCGGCAGGCTCTCACCCCTCGACGGCATCGGACCGGAAGCCTTAGGTCTGGACCTGCTCGAAACCCAGCTGCAGGAACGGAAGATCGAAGAGCTGATCCTGGCCATCAGCCCGACGGTGGAGGGTAGCGCCACATCGCACTTCATCGCCGCTATGGCGGCGCGCTATCAGGTGCGGACGACCCGCATCGCCCACGGGGTTCCCCTGGGTGGAGAGCTGGAATATGTAGACGGCGGCACCCTGGCCCATGCCTTTGCCGGTCGTCAAGGGGTAGAGCAATCCTGAATTGTTTGCGCTGTTCAGGGAAAACGCAACACGACGCCAGACGCCAGGATCCGTTTTAACCAAACAGCCCGCGTAGGTCGGGTAAGGCGCGCCTGTGGTGGCCGCGTCGGCTGCGGTAATTGACGCGCCGTCACCCGACGCAAGATGGCGGACTACGCCATGTCGGGTGGCGGCCAGGCTCCCTCCTGCGTCGGGACGGGGCCTGGCCTGACCCGACCTGCGCGGGCTACCGATAACATTGAGCCGGCAGGATCCCACGAAAAATTTGTCCGCAAATCGGTAGTGGTTAATATCTAAGTTGTAACATGACCAACGACACTGGCCGCTATACCCCCTCTCCCTCTGGGAAAGGGTTGGGGAGAGGGGATCAAAAAGATGAATCTCTCTACGTTAACACTAGCGAACCGGTCTCGACCGATTTGCGTTTATTTGCGGAAAAAATGATTCCCATTTGCCGCAACGGAAACCGCACGCAACCAAAGGTTTTATCATGTCAGACACGCTTTTCAGCAAGATAGCGGCCGGTGAGATTCCGGCGAATATCGTCTACGAGGACGAAGACGTCGTGGCCTTTCGAGACATCGGGCCTCAGGCGCCGACCCATGTGTTGGTGATACCGCGCAAGCCGATCCCGACTATCAACGACCTGGAGCCGGAGGATGCGGAGCTGGTGGGGAAACTGTTTCTCGCCGCCAAACGGATCGCCGCGGATGAGGGCATCGCCGAGGCCGGTTATCGCACCGTCATCAACTGCAATGCGGCAGGCGGCCAGAGCGTATACCATCTGCATCTACACCTGTTGGGTGGCCGCCCCATGCAGTGGCCCCCCGGCTGAGGTCAGGAAACGGGGGCTTTACCCAGCTGCGTTCACCCCGTAGGATGGACGTAGGATGCGGTGAGCGCGGCAGGTCTTACCGGACGGCACTGCGAGGAGGTGCGAACCGCATCAATGGTGTGGTGAGCACCTGCCTGTCCCGCCCCAGGGATGTCTGCCTGTACCGGTATGACAGACAGATGCAGGCAGCGAACCGCATCGATTGGTAGGGGACAGGGGACAGGGGGCAGGGGACAGTTGTCAGGGGAGGTCCCCTGACAACTGATAACTGACAACTGCCCCCTGAGATGCGGTTCGCTGCGCTTACCATATCCCACCCGACTGTTAGCCACAGAACTGAGTTTTTAGAGAGTCATAATGCCGAAACTAACAAACCAAGTACAGCTTAACCCATTAACTTCACGTTATGAGCCCGCGAATGCGTATTGGATGGCGAAATTTTCTGAGATCGCCTATCGCAAGCAAAAAGATCTTTCGCCTGACGTTCAGGCTATTAAAGCCGAACTCTGTAACATCGACAAAAAATTCTCGGAAGTGAAAGGGTTTGATGCCAAGAGTTCTCAAGGTATTGTCATAAAGCACGAGGATTTCGTCGTGGCGGCCTTTCGTGGAACGGATGAGATTGGCGACTGGTTGGATAATCTGAATGCTGTGCCACAGTGCGGCCCCCTAGGTGGTGATGTTCACACGGGTTTTTACAGGGCTTTAATGGATATCTGGCCCCAAATGAAGACAGCCATTCGCTCCTTTTGTAGGACTTCTAACGGCCTCCCGGATAGGCCTTTGTGGTTGACAGGCCATAGCCTTGGAGGTGCTTTAGCGACACTCGCAGTGGCAACATTAATGGAAGCGGATGAAACCTTCTATGGTGCTTATATGTTTGGCAGCCCCCGGGTTGGAAATAAAGTTTTTGCTAGACACTTTAACGTTGAAGCGAAAGGTAAGGTTTTCAGATTTCAAAATAACGCTGACATTGTAACTCGGGTGCCAGCACGCCTTATGGGTTACAGCCATGTTGGATCGTTTGTCTATATTTCCGAGAATGGGAAGCTGAGCACGGATATTGGCTGGTGGTATCGCTTCATGGACACAGTCAAGGGTGTAATTGCAGATATCGGGGAAAAGGGCTTGGATGCTATTGAGGATCACAGCATCGACGAGTACATCGAGAGGATAGCGAATTTTGGCGACAATCATCCCGACTAAAAAGAGTAATTATGGATGATAAAGGTAATAGGTTCGCTGCACTTGACGTAACCATACCTACATAGAAGGCTAACATGCGTATCCAGCCGACCACAAAAAGCGCCGCTCGTTTCCCGCTCCGCTTTTTGTGCCGGCTGATACTTGACGTTAGGTAGCCGCCAATGCCATTAAGTTAAGTTTTGTAGGTCGGGTTAGGCGCGCCTTGCGATGCGAGCGTGGACAACCGAGGCTGAACGCGCCGTAACCCGACATCCCAGGCTGGCTCCCATCATCGTCTGTCGGGTTACGGCGCGCCCCAATCCTGTGATCCAACCGAACACCGAAGCACGCGCCTAACCCGACCTACCACGACCAGCGGCCGGCAGCTAACTTAATGGCATTGAGGTAGCCGCTCCATGCAGTGGTTCCCCAACCGAGGTAGACGGGAAACAGGTGCTTTGCTTAGCCGCGTTCAGGCCGTAGGATGCGGTGAGCGTGGTAGGTCTTAGAGGACGGCACCGCGAGGAGGCGCGAACCGCATCGGTGATGCTTTGCCTAGCCGCGTTCAGGCGTTAGTATGATACCCGTCATCCATGGATTTTCCGCGCGCTGCACGCCGCTCGCATCCACCGGCGGTTGGGTTCCACCTCCCGGTATGGGGAGGGAAGGCCAACGATGAGCTATCACGCCTTACACTCGGGTCCGACAGGCGTGTCTTACCTTCCGCAAAATCCACAGGCGACAGGTAGCGTGCGGTATTGCCGCGACATCCTCGCTCCATGGGGGGAAGTGCACCCTCTCCTGGGGTGCGGGGATCTGATCAATAACGAGATCAATGGTGGTCAAACCAGAATCAGAAGGGAAGACTCCTGCCGGGGCGGTCGAGCTCAAGGCGGCGGTCTTTACCCTGCCCGTTATTCACTTGTTTGATACCGACATGGATGGGGTAGCGGAACAGCTGGGCACGAAGATGGACCAGGCACCGGAGTTCTTCCGCAACACGCCCGTGGTCGTCGATCTCTCGGCGCTCCCCCCGCGTGCGGGCGATATCCAGTTTCCCCTGTTGGTGGGCCTCCTGCGCGGGTACGGCATGATCCCTGTGGGCGTGCGGGGCGGCAATGCCTCTCAGAACCAGGCCGCCGAGGTCATGGAGCTGGCGATCATGGGAGAGGCCGCTATCAGCAACCCCGGGCAAGCTACCGCCGAACCGGTGCCAAAACCCGCTGCACAGGCTGCCGAGCAGGCACCGGGGACCATTAAACCGAGCTCAGGGAAAACCTCCAAGTTGGTAACGCAACCGGTGCGATCGGGTCAACGGGTCTACGCCACGGGGGGCGACCTCTCGGTGGTGGGTCCCGTCAGCTCGGGGGCCGAGCTCCTGGCCGACGGGAACATTCACGTCTACGGCCCCTTGCGAGGCCGAGCCATGGCCGGCATGAGCGGCGATGCTGAGGCCCGGATTTTCTGTCAGGCATTGGAAGCGGAGCTGGTGTCGGTGGCTGGACGTTACCGCGTCAGCGAGCGTATACCGGACGTACTCAAAGGGATACCGGTACAGATCTTCCTGGATCAGGAAATACTGCGGATAGAAAAACTCTGATGTCAGGGGCCGTTGACATTCATCATTCTCGGGTCCATTGCGGCCCTGTTCCGCGCTGACGGCGTTGCGGCGCGTCGAAATAGGTCCACTATTTCCCCTCGCCGCGCCTTTCAGTTAAGAAAATTTCCTCGCAATCGTCCGCGCTTAAGAATAAATGTCAACAGCCCCTAGTACCCCATTTCTGCATATTTTGCGCGTAACCCGTAGGGTGGGCTGTGCCCACCAGCCAGGCACGGTGTTGGTGGGCACAGCCCACCCTACGAGCCTGAGAACGTAAAATAGGGTGAAATGAGGTACTAGTCCATTCTTGTACTGCAGGAACCGCCGAGTCGATCGGTGCTTCCTTTAGCGATCACGCGCCTTAAGGAGGGCGGAATCTTGGCGAGAATCATCGTTATCACCTCCGGCAAGGGCGGCGTCGGCAAGACCACGACGAGCGCCTCGCTGGCTATGGGCCTGGCCCAGCGGGGCAATCGCACTGCGGTGGTCGACTTCGACGTCGGCCTGCGCAATCTGGATCTGATCATGGGCTGTGAGCGGCGCGTGGTCTACGACTTCGTCAACGTCATCAACGATGAGGCGAACCTCAATCAGGCCCTGATCCGCGACCGGCGTTGCGACGACCTGTATGTGCTGCCGGCGTCCCAGACCCGGGATAAGGAGGCCCTGACCAAGGAGGGCGTAGGCAAGGTCTTAGAGGAATTGGCGCAAACTTTCGAGTATATCGTCTGCGATTCACCCGCCGGCATCGAGCACGGGGCGACCATGGCCATGTACTATGCGGACGATGCGGTGGTGGTCACCAACCCGGAGGTCTCCTCGGTGCGCGACTCGGACCGCATGCTCGGCATCCTGGCGAGCAAGTCCCGCCGCGCCGAGACCAACGCCGAGCCCATCCACGAGTACCTCCTGCTGACCCGGTACTCGCCGGAACGCGTCGCCAGGGGCGAAATGCTCGGCGTCGAAGACGTGCAGGAGATACTGTCGCTGGATCTGCTCGGTGTGATTCCCGAGTCCAAATCCGTGCTCAACGCCTCCAACTCGGGGGTGCCCGTGCTCCTGGACCCGGAAAGTGAGGCCGGACAGGCCTACAGCGATATGGTTGCCCGCTATCTGGGTGAGCAACTTCCGCACCGCTTCCTCGAAGCGCGGAAAAGGGGCTTCTTCAGCCGACTCTTCAGGGAGTGAGCCATGCGACTACTGGACATCTTCCGTTTACGTTCACCGCGCCCCAAAGGTTCCTCCGCCATCGCCAAGGAACGGTTGCAGATCCTGGTTGCCCATGACCGCACCGAACGTAACCGCCCATCCTACCTGCCGAAGCTCCAGCGCGAGCTCCTGGAGGTCATCCGCAAGTATGCGGATGTGGACGTCAGCGCCGTATCCGTCAACTACGAGCAGGAGGACAGCCGTGAGGTCCTGGAACTCAATATCGTCCTACCGGAGATCATAGCGGCGGTAAACAAGCGCGTATGAACCTTCCCGAAAACATGATCCTGTAGATGGGCTGTGCCCACCGGGACTCTGCTCACCACCCCGGTCTCAAGAGCCGAGGTTGCGTGCGTGTTTTGAATCCGCAGATTGCGCAGATTTTCACAGATTGTTTCGTTTGCGAAAATCTGTGGATATTAAGAATGTCGCCACAAACCGCCCCGAATAAAGGCGAGCCCGAGTAGGTTGGGGTGAGGAACGAACCCCAACATCAGCCTCTACATATTTATTATTCGATTGCCCTGCCTCGAATATATGCAAGCGCCTTGTCGATGCGGCGCAGGGTCGCCGTCTTTCCCACCAGCTGCAAGGTTACGTCGATACCCGGCGAGGCGGCCCGCCCCACCAGGGCCACGCGTAGCGGCTGGGCCACCTTGCCCAGCTTGACATCCAGCGCCTGTGCGACCTGTTTCACCGTGTGCTCCAGGGTCATCGGTTCCCAGTCCTCCAGGGCCAGCATATCGAATGCCTCTCGCAGTCGCTCCAGGGCCTCCCTGGCCGCCGGCCGCAGGTGCTGCTTGGCCGCCGCCGCATCGTAGGCATCGAAATCCTGGTACACGAAGGCGCTGATCGCGGCCAGTTCCACCAGGGTCTTGGCCCGCGCCTGCTGGACCAGAACGACGTCCACCAAATCGGGACCCGACGCAGGATCGACACCCAGCCGGCCTAGATGGGGACTCAGCAGATGGGCGATACGCTTGGGGTCGCCGTGCCGGATGTAGTGCTGGTTGAGCCAATCCAGCTTATCGATATCGAAGCTGGCGGCGGCCTTGTTGACCTGATCGATATCGAACAGCTCAACCAGCTCATCCAGGGAGAAAAGCTCCTGATCGCCGTGGGACCAGCCGAGGCGCACCAGGTAATTCAGCAGGGCCTCGGGGAGATAGCCCTGGTCCCGATAGGCAACGACGCTTACGGCCCCGTGCCGTTTGGATAGGCGCGTGCCGTCCTTGCCCAGGATCATGGGGACATGCGCATAACGCGGAGGCCTCCAACCCAGGGCGCGCAGCATGTTGATCTGGCGCGGGGTGTTGTTGAGGTGGTCATCGCCACGGATGACGTGTGTGATCCCCATGTCCCGGTCATCCACCACCACGGTCAGATTGTAGGTGGGAGAGCCGTCGCCGCGACGGATGATCAGATCATCCAGCTCCTCGTTGCTGAATGCCACGCGACCGTGGATCAGGTCCTCCACCACCACTTCCCCCGCGTCGGGGTTGCGGAAGCGCACCACATGCGGCTGGTCCGGCCCCAGGTCACGGTGGCGACAGTGGCCGTCGTAGCGTGGCTTGTCCTTCCTGGCCATCTGCTCCTTGCGCAGGGCGTCCAGACGCTCCATGGAGCAGTCACAACGATAGGCAAGCTCCTGCTCTATAAGATCGTCGATCACCTGGTTGTAACGCCCCAGGCGCTCGGTCTGGTAGAAGGGCCCCTCGTCATATTCCAAGCCCAACCAGGTCATCCCTTCCAGGATGGCATTCACCGAGTCGGCGCTGGAACGCTCCAGATCCGTATCCTCGACGCGCAGGATGAAGACTCCACCGTGCTTGCGGGCGAAGAGATAGGAGAAGAGCGCCGTGCGGACACCTCCCACGTGCAGATAACCGGTCGGCGAAGGGGCGAAACGAGTACGAATGGTCATGGTTGATTGGAATCCTTACCAGCTACCAGCTACCAGCTACCAGTCGTCGACTACCATGGGTGTCGTTTGTTTAGATGTCAAGCGGTACAAGTCTATCATTGTAGATCAACAACCAGTCCGGTTCGATAGGGCATTCGCGACGGTCGGTATATTTTCCGGCTAATGCATGGTCGCGCAGACGGGGCGGTAGCGGCTGTTCGGAGATAACCAGCTCGATGACCTTCTTCAGTTTAGCCGTCTTCTTTCCCCGCTTCTTCGCCAACGCCAGGTCCTTCTCGAAGCGCTTGGTGTAGCGCGGCGTTCGCACTCACAGACCCAGTTTGTCGAACATATCGGCGGTATCCTTGCAGCGAACAATGTCCTCGTCCCGGTCAGTGGCCTCGAAGGTCGCAACCGTGGTTGCGTTCGGTATCTCGACCTCGAACGGTAGGGCCTTGTCCCTGGCGATTCGCACCAGCAACAGCCGAACAGCATCGGACATGGACAGTCCCATAGCCTTCAAAACCTCGGATGCTTCGGCCCTTAGTTGCTTGTCGATCCGCATTCGAACCAGGTCTTCGGCAGGCATCATCGGGACCTCTATAAACTCGATGTCGCTATAGTCCAACTCAGAGAAACGGACGGTCCAGAGATAGCGTGTTTAGGTGCCGAATCCCCTGGACTATTCACATACGGCAGCTATAAGCATTTTCCTTGAGGCCATGCTTGCCGACCACCAACCCGCTCCAGCACAGCCAATTTCTCGGCCGTGCTGAAAGCCGTCCAGCCGGCGATTTCGTCCAGGGTCCGTTGGCAACCTCGACAACGGCTGGTGGTCGGGTCCATTTTGCAGACGCCGACGCAGGGCGAGGCGGGTTCCTGAGCCTCGCCGTTCACGCCAGATAGATCCGCTCCAGGGAGCTGCGCGAGCGGTTCCCTTTGGTGTCCTCGGCCTGGATGTAGTAGCTCACCTCGCCCGCGCCCACCGGTAGCTCCGCGGTAAAGAAACGCGCCCTAGCCCTCGGGCTGGTCTGTGACGGATAGAGGCCCTGGTCGGTCATGGCGATGGTCTTTTCGCCCTTGGCCGTGCGGAGTACCAGTGACACCCGCTTAAGGCCCGATACATCGTGGATGAAGCTGTGCACCACACCTTGGCGCGGCGCGTCTTCCAGGCAGCCCTGTCCCCACTTCTTACCGCCTGGGTTCTCTGGGATGATCCAGGGCGGGAAGATGGTCGGCCCGGTCCTGTCCTTGCTCGTGGAGACGAGCCGGTCGAGGTCGCCCTTGATCAGTGTGTAGGCGACGTTGGCCGCGTTGGTCACCTGGGCGTCCCACTCGGTCTGCCCGGTCCAGTACCAGTAGCAGCTGGTCTCCGCCGTCAACATCAGGCGGGAGGCCTCACCCAGCTTCGCACGGCTGGTCGCCGCGTCTGCCAGGGTATGGACGGCGTTGTGTAGGGCGGTTAGCACAGCCCAGGAGTTCAGATCCGGCGAGTAGGGCTCATTGTAGCGGCTGAACCATTTCATGAATTGGGGATCGCCGTTGTCCGCGCCGCTCCAGGAACCGGATTCGATGTGCACGGCCCGGTCGGGATCGGGCGGAAACAGCGTCAGGTAGTCCCGGATGGTGATCAGGTCGAAGCGTGGATCGCGTCTGATCCAGTCCACCAGCGCCCCGGTGTTGTGCTTGTAGTAGCTCTCCGCCCCGCCGCCGTGATTGTCTCCGTCAGAATGCAAGACGAAGAAAGGGGGATGTTTGGGGTCATAGGTCCCGGTGGCCAGGATCCGATCATAGACCTGGCCCAGCACGTCCGGATACTGCAGGGCGCCGAATCCACCGCGGGCGTCTTCGTTGCCGATGTAACGCTCGGCGGGCACGGCGATAATCTTGTGGATCCGCCCCTCGGGGTCTTCGTATTGCACGTACTCGGGCCGCAGGAGGCTGGGAGCGATCCGGGAACCGGCCCAGATGTTGTGTAGTTGCAACCAATCGTTGGCCGGGGGGTTGCGTTGATCCGCCGGATTGGGGGGCAGCATCCCTTCGTTGATGCCGGCGTAGGGGTATTCCTTGCAGGTGCGGAAGCGATGGATCGAGTCGTAGATGACCGCCTCGATACCGGCCTGGTTGAGGGCCGGGATCATGCGCACATGGAAGGCCGTCTCCGGCGGGAACAGCACGTTCGAGGTCTCGACCCCGAAGGTCGCGCGCACCAGCTCTCGGTGGCGAGCGATCTGCTCGACGATGTTACGCCCTGGGATAAGTGCCATGAGGGGGTGGAAGAAGCCGAAGGCGGTGAAATCTACCCGTGGGTTTCCCAAGCCGGTCTTTGCGGCGGCGATTTGGCGTAGTTCCCTCGTCCAATTGCCGAAACGACCGCCGCACAGGCCTTCACGGGCACAGCGGTTGAGCTGCTCGATAAGGGTGCCGCTCCAGCTCGTGGACAGACCTGCATGGGGCAGCCCGCCGTCGATGTATTGGCGCACCGCCGCCGGGATGAACTCCGTGTAGGGACCAGCCCGGGAGCCGAAGATTTCCTCTTTCTCGCCGTCCCAGTAGTTGCGATCGGTCGCCTGGTAGTAAGGCTGGTGCATGTGTTTGTGGATACCGAAGTAGACCTTCGGCTCCGCACTGAAGGTGCCTGGCTTCAGGGTCGCCCTGGGCACCGGCTTGGGCTTGGGCTTGGCCTTCGCGACCGCTGCCGACCCGCCTGCCGCCGCATCCGGTCGCATATGGACCCGCAGATATTCCTTGATCCAGTCGCCGTCACCGGCTTGCCGCAGATCCGCCTTCCGGCAGCCTTCCACCTGGATATCAACCTCCCCAGGCCCCACGAGCCCCGCGGGTACGGAAGCGACGTAGGTGACCCGTCCGTCCGCGTCCGTGCCGGATGCCTTGATCATCCGGTCCTTGATCAGGTGCTGCCGACCCTGGGCGTACAGGATGACCTGCGGGAAGGGGATCCGCCCATCGGCCAGGATGGTGACCTGGAAGGGGGCGTTCTTGCCGGAGGGGTCGCAGGCGACGGATTCCGGGACTTGGACGCGGACCAAGCGAGAAAATGGATTACTCATTTGAAAATCTTTCCTGAGCGATAAGGAAGTCCAACCACACTGGACGCGAAACGGCTAGGATGTTAGCCGTGTCGATTGTGACGAGCAAGGCTATACCGCTGGCACCGGAGGACACGGGCAGAGCGAGGGCACTAGGATCCTTGAGGGACCCGGAGCTTTACAAATGGGTCAAGTTTTGTGTGCACGGCACAAAAAATTCACGCCTCGTGGGCTTAAGGCGAAGCCTCGCTAACCAAATCGTACAGGATTAACAGGATTTTCAAGATTAACAGGATTTTTTGTTGTGAAGAGCGCTTGCTGGTTTGATAAGCGCGTGATCGGGCGTAGGAAATTCAGGAATGACAAGAATCTTGTCAATCCTGTGTAATCCTGTAAATCCTGTAAATCCTGTAAATCCTGTAAATCCTGTAAATCCTGTAAATCCTGTAAATCCTGTAAATCCTGTAAATCCTGTCCGATTGGGGTTTCGCCGCGAAGCTCGAGTTGTGCACTCGTGGGCTTAAGGCGGAGCCTCGCTGGGTACTCTTGACTTTTAACCTGATAGACTAGGCCCCACCAAGCCATTTAGGGGGTAGAAATGGTTCGCCTGAATTTGCGTGACGACCAATGGGAACGGATCTAGGGGCTGTTGACATTTTGGAGTGCGCCGGCAAAGCGGCGCGAGCGAATCGATCCGCACTCACAGGGAATACCAGCGGTGTTTGCTTAGGAGCCCGGGGATCACAGTTTACTCGCGCCGTGGCGACGGCGCTTTCCCCTGGCCGCAATGCCTGGTTGGGACGGGAGCCTTGCCGAATCCAAAGCGGCGGTGGGCAATTTCCGTTCGACAACGCCGCGGTTACTTCGAGTCCCGCAGCTTTCTGTCAGTGCCGAGTTAAAGTCGCCGCCGCACTCCAAAATGTCAATAGCCCCTAGCACCCCGTTTCAGCAAAATTTTCCGGTAAAACCATCTGTCATCTCGACCGAAGGGAGAGATCTTCTATACGAAGTGAGGGTGTTGTTTGGGTACAAGATTCCTCCTCCGTCGAGACAAGGATTTCTCGCTCCGCTCGAAATGACAACTAGTAAAATTGGGTGAAATTGGGTACTAGTCTCACACCCTGTGCAGGACAGGCGTTGAACAGCGCGCCGGTCCGTTCACGCTCCATGGGGAAAGGGACCCAGCGGGGAATATGTCCGAGTCCAACCCTCTACCGGAAAACTGCCCACCGCCCGAGCTGGCGGTGATCGTCCCTGTCTACAATGAGGCCGGCAATATCGAGGCGCTCACCGAGCAGTTGCGGCACAGTCTCCAGGGTTTGGACTGGGAGCTCATTTTCGTCGATGACGACTCCCCCGACGGTTCCACCGCCAAGGCACAGGAGATCGCCCGGCGCGACCGCAGGGTACGGGTGCTCAGGAGGATCGGTCGGCGTGGACTGTCCTCGGCCTGCATCGAGGGCATGCTGGCTACGGTTGCACCCTATCTGGCGGTGCTCGACGGAGACCTGCAGCACGACGAGACGCTGTTGCCGTCCATGTTGCAGACACTCAAGCGCGAAGGGCTCGATATCGTCGTCGGCAGCCGGTATCTGGAGGGTGGCGGCCTTGGAACCTGGAACCGGCGCCGCCGGTCCATGAGCCGGTTCGCAAGTCGCTTGGCCCGGACTTTGGTCAAGGCGGATCTGAGCGATCCAATGAGCGGATTCTTTATGCTGAACTCGACCCTGCTGCACGGCTGCGTGCGCAACCTCAGCGGCATCGGATTCAAGATCCTGCTCGACATCTTCGCCTCGTCGCCGCGCCCCTTGCGTTTCAGGGAAATCCCCTATGTCTTTCGCGCGCGCAGGGCCGGTGAGAGCAAGCTCGATAACGCCGTGCTCTGGGAATATCTGTTGATGTTGCTGCAGAAGACCATGGGGTCCATGATCCCGGTGCGCTTCATCGGTTTCTCGCTGATCGGTGGCTCTGGCGTGATCGTGCACATGGTTGTGCTCTGGGTCCTGTTTCGGCTGCTGGGCGCCTCGTTCATTAGCGGTCAAGCCGTAGCGACACTGGTGGCAATGACCACCAATTTCTTTTTGAACAATATGCTGACCTACCGTGATCTGCGCCTGCGCCGGTGGCAGCTGCTCCGGGGTTGGCTATCCTTCGTCCTCGCGTGCAGCATCGGTGCGATCGCAAATGTCGGAATCGCCACCTATTTGTTCCAGACCCAATCCTATTGGGTGCTATCGGCGTTTGCCGGCATCCTGGTCGGGGTGGTCTGGAACTATGCCATAACCGCGGTCTATACCTGGCGCCACAAAGCAGGCTGAACACGGCTTTCCATCCCAACCGGGAGACCTGAGCATGGATGGGCCCGTGGATCACTGCCGGTAGATCATCCAGGGAGCGAGAACAGATATGCAGCCGTCCGTACTACTCCAAAACAACCTTCAGGCATCCATCAACGCCAAACAACAATTACTGAAGGACAGTACCCAACTTGGTGTTTTCGAAACAGCAGTGAAAGCGGTAGCCGAGCGTTACCAAAAGGGGGGCAGGCTCTACATCGCCGGAAACGGAGGGTCCGCTGCGGATGCCCAACACCTGGCGGCGGAGTTCGTTGTCAAGTTGGCAAGAGACCGTGTCCCTCTCCCTGCCGAAGCACTCACCGTAAACACCTCCATCCTGACCGCGATCGGTAATGACTACGGGCATGAACACCTCTTTGCCCGTCAGGTCACCGGGAAAATGACAGAGAAGGATATCTTTCTCGGTATCACCACCTCCGGGCAATCGGGAAACATCCTCAAGGCGCTGGATGCCTGCCGAGAGAAAGGGATACCAAGCATTGTATTTACCGGCCGCGACGGTGGCCGGGCAAGCGAGAAGGCGGATTACTGCATCCTTGCGCCGGGTGCTACGACGAGCACGATCCAGGAGGTCCATATTGTCCTGGCTCACACGCTTTGTGAATATGTGGAACGGATCATCTTTCAACCTTGAGCAGCGAGACATAATCTTCCTTGGCTCTTTATGGATTCCGGACTGCCAAGGATCATGGAAGGGTACCACCGGACGTTTTGGAGTGCGGCGGCAACTTGACCCCGATGCTTACCGGAACCTACAGCGCCAGGCATAAGCGGGGGGGCGGCCAAGTGGCACAATCCTGCCGCCGCTTTGGATTTGGCGATGTATCCGTTCCCAGCACAGGTGTTGTGGTCAGGGGAAAGCGCCGTCGCCGCGGCGCGGGTGGAACCTAAGTGCCCGGATTCCCGGCCAACGCCGCTGGTATCCCCCGTGACTGAGGTTCGATGCGGCCGCGCCGCTTTGCCGGCGCACTCCAAAGCAGTCCGGAATCCATAAAGAGCCTCTTCCTTTACCAGCCCATTTGCCTTTGCGGAACGAATTGTTGATGTTGGAGTCGTCAGATGAACAGCCTGTGGAATGATGAGGACATCGTCGATATCCCAGTGGGAGATGATATTGCATCCAGAGTCTATTCTTCCCGGTTACTGGGAAAAGACAAATCACTGGTTCTGCATGGCGGTGGTAATACCTCGGTCAAGGTCGTAGAAAAAGACCGTTTTGGCGTAGAGGAAGCGATTCTCTATGTAAAAGGCAGCGGTTGGGATTTGGAGACCATCGAGGCGGAAGGCTTTTCCCCGGTTCGGCTGGAGCATTTGCAGCGGCTTGCCGGATTGCCTTCACTCTCCGACCCGGAGATGGTGAATGAGCTGGTCACCCATATGACCCGTGCTACCGCCCCGGTGCCTTCGGTCGAGGCGATTCTGCACGCCGTCATCCCTCACAAGTATGTGGATCATACCCACGCCGATGCGGTGGTCACGATAACCAATTCACCCGAGGGTGAAGAGAAGATACGCCGGATCTATGGGGACGAGGTCATTGTCATTCCCTATGTGATGCCCGGCTTTGATCTGGCTCACCTCTGTGCGCAACGACTGGACGCGGAGTTGACTGCGCACACCATCGGCATGGTGTTGCTGAACCACGGCATTTTTTCCTTTGGCGAGTCCGCCAAAGCGTCTTATGAGCGTATGATTTACCTGGTGGGGAAGGCCGAAGCCTATTTGCGGTCACAGGCGGCTTGGGACATCACCGGCGACCCGGCAGAGCACGATCGGGACGCAGGTCTTCGGCTCGCAGAGTTGCGGAACCGGATCGCCGATGCGGCGGGCTTTCCCGTCATCATGCGCCGCCATACGGACCCCGCAACCATGTCTTTCGTTTCACGTCGGGATCTTGAGTCGATTGCGCAGCAAGGGCCGGCTACGCCGGACCATGTGATCCGCACCAAGCGGCTGCCGATGATCGGCAAGGATGTGGATGCCTATGTTACTGCCTATAAGGCTTACTTTGCCGAGAACGAGCCGCTGGCTAAAGAACACAAGACCATGCTCGACCCCGCCCCGCGCATGGTACTCGACGCCCTACTTGGGATGTGTACGGTCGGACGGTCTGCCAAGGAAGCGGGGATCGCAGCGGATATCTACAGGCACACCATGGAGATTATCCAGCGTGCTGAGAAATTAGGCGGTTATCGGGCCCTACCGGCCAGGGATATCTTCGATATGGAATACTGGGATCTCGAACAGGCCAAGTTGAAGAAGGCCGGTAAAGCGTCCCGGTTTGCCGGGGAAATTGCCTTGGTGACCGGTGCCGCCTCCGGTATCGGCAAGGCCTGCGTGGGCGCCTTGCTGGCAACTGGTACCGCTGTTGTAGGTGTGGATATCGATCCGGGGATCGAGACCTTGTATACGCGACCTGATTACCTCGGCCTGGTGGGCGATGTGACATCCGAGAGCAGGCTCAAGGAGGTTTTGACGAAAACCGCGGATGCCTTTGGCGGATTGGACATGCTGGTGCTGAATGCCGGGGTATTTCCCGGTGGGTGCAGGATCGCCGAACTGCCACTGGACCAATGGCGCAAGGTGATGGCATTGAACCTGGATGCCAACCTGGTATTGATGCGCCAAGCCCATCCCTTCCTTAAGCTGGCGCCTAAGGGGGGGCGCGTGGTAATCATCGGTTCCAAGAATGTGCCCGCCCCCGGCCCCGGCGCAGCCTCCTACTCCGCTTCCAAGGCCGCCCTGAACCAGTTGGCGCGGGTTGCAGCCCTTGAATGGGGCGGGGACGGGATTCGGATCAACTCCCTTCATCCCAATGCGGTATTCGACACCGGGGTCTGGACAGAAGCGGTGCTGGCCGCGAGAGCTGCCCACTATGGCCTGTCGATGGATGAGTACAGGCGTAACAATGTGTTGAAGACCGAAGTGACCAGCCGGGATGTTGCTGAATTGGTCATACAGATGTGCGGTCCGGCCTTTGCCAAGACCACCGGGGCGCAAGTGCCGGTGGACGGCGGTAATGATCGGGTTATCTAAGCATCGCCTACGGCAACGACCCGTTTAAGGGCGGCAAGCGCTGCACCTTTTCTATTTTGGGTGTTCTCGCTCTGTGAGTTTGAGGGAGGCTGATATCATGGCCGGGATTATTGGGAGTGATGTGGAGACATTAAGGTGGAAAAATGGCCGTTTGGAGATGATCGACCAGCGAGTATTGCCTGCTCGTTTTGAATACATCTCGTATGACTCGGCGGCTGGTGTGGCGGATGGGATTCGCTCGATGGTAGTCCGTGGCGCCCCGGCGATTGGCTGCGCGGCAGCTTATGGGGTTGCGTTGGAGGCGTTGCAGCTTCGTGACCTGGGTCCTGAAGCCTTCAGGGACGAAATGGAAAAGGCATTCGAGGTTCTGGCCGGGAGTAGACCTACCGCGGTAAACCTGTTTTGGGCCCTGGAGCGCATGCGTACCCGCATGGATGCCATGTCGGTTTCTGCTCCATCGGAAATAGCAGCGAAGTTGCTGGAGGAAGCGCACGTGGTTTTGTCGAAAGATATTCGGATCAATCGTACACTGGGTACCTTCGGGGCGGATCTGTTATCCGATGGTGCGCGTGTATTGACCCACTGTAACGCAGGTGCACTGGCGACGGCCGGACACGGCACAGCGCTGGGTGTCATTCGCTCTGCGGTAGCATCAGGCAAGAAGATATCAGTGGTCGCGGATGAGACGCGCCCGTTTCTTCAGGGTGCAAGGTTGACCGCTTGGGAAATGGTGCAGGCGAAGATTCCGGTTACCCTGATCTCCGATAATATGGCCGGGCATCTGATGAGCCGGGGCGAGATCGATGCGGTTATTGTGGGTACGGATCGGGTCGCGGCCAACGGTGATGTGGCAAACAAGATCGGTACCTATATGGTAGCGGTGTTGGCGCGGCGCCATGACATTCCTTTCTATGTGGCCTGTCCGCTATCGACCATCGACCTCGGTATTGCGGATGGTTCTGCAATCCCCATCGAAGAGCGTGCCGCGGATGAGGTGACGGGCTATCGGGACTGTCAGTGGGCCGCACCAGGGGTCTCGGTTCGCAATCCGGCGTTTGATGTTACCCCGGCAGAACTGGTAACTGCGTTGATTACGGAAAAGGGAGTCGTGAAGCAACCGACTACTGATCGTGTAGTCGCATTGTTCCCATCCTGAGCCTCGTATGCCTTTTGGGTAGTGCCTAATATGTAGTGATAAATTTCCGGTTAAACGCTACCAGCAATGCTTCGAGCTTTGTGCTGTTATCCAATAGTACAGGATTCACAGGATTTCCAGGATTCACAGGATTTTTCTTCGTTTTAATTTCGTATCCTATTTCACCTGATTTTGCTATAGGGAATGCCCGACCTGGCATTCCGAACAGTTTATGGAACGGCGGGTCGGCCGTTCCCTACAAAAATAAAGAATCTTGTTAATCCTGAAAATCCTGTGAATCCTGTCCGATTGGAACTTTGCAATGAGCATCCAGAACTGGATCACTACATGTTGAGCACTACCGCCTTTTGCACCTGATATTCGAGTTGCACTATTTCTCGACTTATCTGAATATCTGTGCTCTCAAGGGCATAAGGCTTAGGGATCATCGATTGGTACGGTCCCCTATCCTGGGACTGCGCGTGGCGAACGCCGCATCAACCGCTTCCGCCAGTGGCCTTCCGGCAACAGAATCGCGAGCACCAGTACCAGTATCAACGCCTGATACCAGAGGCTTCCGAGCCAGCTCGGCGTGACCCCGGTCTCGAACCAAGTCTCCGCCAGACGTTGCAGATTGAAGAAGCTGAAGTAGGTCAAAAGAGCCAGGAATATGCGGCCGCCAGTGCGCTGGCGCGGCGATTTTACCGTCAAAGGAATCGTCAGTAACGTCAGGGTAAAGATGGCAAGCGGACCACCGATTCTGTATTGCAGCTCCGCCTGATCCTGCAAATCCTCGGAGCCCAGAAGCGTTTTGGTCTGAAAGCCGGCACGTTTCCTGTTTTGGAAGTGTTCAAGTCCCGTCGCCTCGAGGCGCTGATTGTAGCGTTCGAAGGCACTGATAGAATAGTCGGGCTGCCCTGGAACCCCCTCGTAACGCCGTCCGTTCAGCAGGGTCACGAACTGATCGCCCGACGCCTCGTCGACCCGGCGCACTCCTGTTTCACTGATCACCAATCTGATCCGCTCTTGGCGACGGTCGTGGATAAAGACGTTGCGTAACCGCTTTTTGCCCTCGATCTTTTCCACATAGATTGTGACCAGCCCCTGCTCGTGTTGGTAGAAACGCCCCTGCTTAATTCCACTGACCTGATGTGCCTGATCCTTGCGCTGATGCAGTATCTTCTGGATCTCGGAAACCACCAGGGGTCGCAGCGTGAAGGAAAACCAGACCGTTAAGAGGGCAGCCGGCAACGCGAGATAGAACAGGGAGCGGTAAATGCGCCCGCTCCCCAGTCCACAGGCGCTCAGCGCAATCAACTCGTTGTCGCGGGACATACGGCCGAGTGCAATCAGGACGGAGATGAAAAACGCCGGAGGCATCAAGCTGGAGATATCCCGCGCAACTTGCAGGCTCACAAAACGTATGACCATGTCGCTGCCGAGGGCACCCACGTTTACCTCCTCCAGGGTGCGCAGAAAGAGCATGCTGAGGACGACCAGTAGGAAGGTGCCCAGAATCGCCGTAAAGACCTTGAGCACTTCCAGCAGGATATAGCGGTCGACGATACTGAACATGATTTCGGAACAGGCGAGAAAGCAGGGCTATTAAGCGATTTCCGTCAAGGGCACCTTGAATCTTCCAAGGCCCCCTATTGTCGCACGCCGCGGGCAAATTTCATCCCGCTCGAGGATCCTATCCAGGGCAACCGAATGATAACTCGCCAACAAGCAGCAGGTTACATCGATGCCTTAGAGGCTGTCTAAAAACCAACCCATTGATTTTCTACTGGCATTGATTTTCGGCTGGCTCCCCACGCTCCAGCGTGGGAGCAGATCCCGACGCTCCAGCGTCGATTAAGCGCCTCGGTAGGCTAACCGCCAACGCCGATCAGCACCGAGGCGCTGCGTCCGCTGGAGCGGACAAGCTGCCGTTCCCACGCTGGAGCGTGGGAACGAGCGTGAAATTTTCAGATTTTATGCCCTAAAATCAGTATCTTAATTTTTAGACAGCCTCTTAGGCATCCGAACCGGAACTGAACGACCTGTAGAGCATGGTGTGCGCCGGTTTCGGCACGCGAAGATCCCAGCTCACGGCAGGCGGTTGGGCAACGCCCGTAGGATGGGCAAAGCAAGCGTCCATCAAGCGGGGGTAGTGATTAATGTATAAGTTGTAACATGACCAACAGCACTGGCCGCTATGCCCCCTCTCCCGCCGAGAGAGGGTTGGGGAGAGGGGATCAAAAAGATGAATCTCTCTACTTTAACACTTATAAATTTACCACTACCTGCGCACCGCAGCGGCTGGTTAGGATGCACCCAGCGCAGCGTGCCCATCGATCCATCGCTGTTGGGCACAGCGCGCTATGGGCCGTGGGCTCGAGCGCCGGCTCGGCAGCGCGCCTTGGCCCAACCTACCCGATTCGCTTCCATGCCAAGCGATTGTTTCAGCAGTGATTATCTTTCGATTGCCCGGGGATCCTATCGCATGTCGCAATACGCCCGTCTCTCCTTCCTTCCCGTCCTCCTGTCGCTTCTGACCTGCTGCACTCCCGCCCCGGAGAATCAGGTCATGGAGCTGCGGGGCGCCACCATGGGGACCTTCTACAGCATCCAGGTAACGGACCTGCCGCCGGCGATCGAGCCAACCAGGCTTCGGGACAGGATCGAGGCCGAGCTGGAGCTGGTCAAGGCTCTGATGTCCACCTATCGAGACGACTCCGAGCTCTCGGGCTTCAATCGCAACCGAGCCACCGATTGGTTCGCCGTTTCCCCGGCCTTGGCCGGGTTGGTACAGGAAGCCCTCCGGACCAGCGAGGTAAGCGATGGGGCCTTTGACGTCACGGTCGGCCCCCTGGTGAACCTGTGGGGCTTCGGTCCGGACGGTGGGTCCGATACCCCACCCGCGGACGCCGAGATCGCCCGGGCAAAAGCGCGTGTCGGCTACCGCAAACTGTCCGTCCGCTCCGACCCGCCGGCGCTGAGAAAATCCGAGCCCACCCTGTACCTGGATCTCTCCGCAATCGCCAAGGGCTATGGTGTGGACCGCCTCGCCGAGCTGCTCGACGCGACCGGGGTCACCGACTATCTGATCGAGATCGGCGGTGAGCTGAGGGGCCGCGGATACAACGGCCAGGGCCTTCCCTGGCGGATTGCGGTGGAACGCCCGGACCCTGAAGGGCGGACAGTCCACAGGATCTTGGCGCTGCGTGACGGCGCGATAGCGACCTCCGGCGACTACCGCAATTTCTTCGAGCAGGACGGCAAGCGTTACTCGCATACCATCGACCCTAAGACAGGGCGTCCGGTAACCCATCGGCTCGCATCCGTCACCGTGCTGGCGCCGCGGACGGCACGGGCGGATGCCCTGGCGACGGCCTTCCTGGTCCTGGGACCCCAGGCGGGATTTAACCTGGCCGAGTCCCTCCGGATCCCCGCCCTGTTTATCGTCCGCACATCTGAAGGCTACTCCGAGCTGCAAACGAGCGCCTTTGTGGATTAGTACCCCCCGTTTCAGTAAAATTTTCTGATAAAATCAGTCTCTGTCATCTCGACCGAAGGGGAAGATCTTTGGCAATGAGGCAACCACAAAGTTACAAGATTTCTCGCTTTGCTCGAAATGACAACCAGCAAAATTGGATGAAATAGGGCATGTTGACATTTTGGAGTGCGCCGGCAAAGCGGCGCGGGCGAATCGAACTTCATCGACGGGGAATACCAGCGGTGCCTGCCGGGAGCTCGGGCGTCACAGTTTACCCGCGCCGCGGCGACGGCGCTTTCCCCTACAGCGGCACATCCCGGTAGCCGTGATTGCACCGGGTCAGCACCGACAAGGGCGGTAGCTCGGCCTGGTTTTATAGGGCGACCGATACACAAAAAGTTGACTAGGTTAATTATGAACCCGGACAAAACCATCGATGTCTTCCTCAGCTTCAACAGTAAAGCGCGCGAAATTGTCGAACAAATCGCCGTTTACCTGGAAGACCAAGCCGATCTCCGGGTCTGGTTCGACGAATGGCAACTGATCCCCGGTGAATCGACGATCAAAAATCTCGAGCGGGGACTGAAGGCCGCGCGCACCTGCGCCCTGTTCGTGGGCGCGGACGGCCAGGGGCCCTGGCAACGAAAAGAGCTCGAAGCGGCTATCCGCCGCCAGATCCAAAACGACGACTTCCGGGTGATTCCGGTACTGTTACCCGACGCGCCCCCCAAAGAAAGAGCCCCCGAGCTGCCTGCTTTTCTCGCCACCAATACCTGGGTCGAATTCGGCGAAGGGTTGGGTGATCCGGCCATGTGGCAGCTGGAGTGCGGCATTCGCGGCCAGGCGCCAGGGCGGGGACGGCCGCCACAAGGGACTAGGCCACCCGTTCCTGTCGCGTCCATGCCCATGGATCTGGAGATTCGACCCACCAGTAGGTCCACTTACGTGTTTATCAGCTACCGCCACCAGGAACCCGATAGCGGCCTGGCGCAGATATGCGCCGCGGCGCTGCGGCGGGCCGGGCACCAGGTCTTTATCGACACCGGCGTCACCTGGGGCAGGGAATGGGCGCAAGAAATCCAAGCCGCCCTGCAACGCTGCGAATACCTGCTGCCGTTGCTCTCGGCGGAATCGGTACGGAGTGACATGGTGGTCGAGGAAGTGAAGATCGCTGCCGAGCTGGCGCAAAACAACCAGGGCATCCCCCGTTTGCTGCCGGTACGGGTCCGGTTTCCTTTTGGCCAGGCCCTGCCGTATGTGCCCGCCGCATTACTGGACAAGATTCAGCAACGGGAATGGCGCGACGATCAGGACACCGCCCCGTTGTTGGGCGAGTTGCTCGAGGTATTGGAACAGCGCGAGGCCTGGCCTGAGACCTCGTCGCCCACCCCCGGCATGACTGTCCACACGCGGCAGACGGACAAACCCATGCCCCAGTGTGATCCGCGCAGGCTGACCGAGCCCGGCGGCGCCTTGGATACGGACGCGCGTTTTTACATCCGACGCCCCGCCGACCAATTGGTTTGGGACGGGGTGCAAAGAGACCGCGCCTTGCTGACCCTGCAAGGCGCGCGGCAATCCGGCAAGACCTCGCTCATCGCGCGGGTCCACACTGCGGTCTTGGGCGGCGAACCGACTTTGCGTAGCGTCTTTGTGGACGTGCAGGCGATCCCGCTGGAATCCCTGCAATCCCTGGAGGCGGTGTGGTGCTATCTGGCCGAAGAGATTGCCACCCAGCTGGAGCTGTCTTTTGACTGGAGGGGAGAAGGCAACCATGAACGCGGTTTTCATCGGTTTCTCAAAGACCGGGTATTCGCCCAAGGCGATACTTCCTTGCTGATCTGCCTGGACGAGGTGAACCGCTTCTTCTCCACCGATCTGCACAAGGAATTCTTCGCCTCCCTGCGCGCCTGCTGTAGCAAAGGTGCATTCGACCCGGTATGGAAAAAGGTCCGCTGGTTGTTAGGCACTTCTTATGACCCGGTCTTTTTCATCGAAGACCTGACCCAGTCGCCCTTCAACATCGGCAGACCGGTCAGACTCGATAACTTCGATGTCGCCCAGGTGGCCGAATTCGCCCGCCACCTGGGGATGAGTCTGCCCGCCGGAAAGGCCGAAGAGATCGTTACCTATGTAGGCGGTCGGCCCTATCTGGTGCATCTACTGCTCTACCATTTGGCCCGCGAGCCGGGGACGCGGGGCGATCTGTTCGACGGGGCTAGTGCGGGACATGGGATCTTCCGCGATCACCTCCACTACTATCTGATCCACCTCGAACAAGAGGACGCCCTGGCCGAGGCCATGGGCGAACTCTTGGCAGATCACCAGGTGGCGATCCGGCTCGCCAAGCACCTGGAGGCCGCCGGTCTCGCGTACCAGGACAAAGGCGGTCAATATCGCCCGGCCTGCCGTCTGTACGCAGAGTTTTTCGGCAAGGCGCTGACGCAGAGATAACGCAAAGACGCAAGGTCGCCACGACCCAAAGAAAAACAAAAACAATCTTTGCGTCTCTGCGTCATTGCGTCCTTGCGTTAAATCCGAAAATGAATAAAAAACCCGGCAGAAATTTCTTCCAAACCGGCGGCACCCTCGGCGAAGACGCCCCCAGCTACATCGAACGCCCCGCCGACCGGAACCTGGCGACCGCCCTGGCCAAAAACGAAATCTGTCTGGTGCTGGCCCCGCGCCAGACCGGCAAATCCAGCCTGATGGTGCATGCCCTGGCGGGCCTGCGCGAGGGAGGCGCGCGGTCGGCGGTGGTGGACCTGCAATCGCTGGGACAACAGCGGGAATTCGCCCCCTGGCTGGGCGACGTGGTCTACCAAATCGAAAATACCTTGGGGCTCGATACCGATACCAGCGGGTGGTGGAAGGCCCACGAGGCACTGGGTCCCGACCAGCGTTTCATGCGATTCCTCGAAGAGGTGGTACTCGCCGAGACGGGCGAGGCCCCGGTGGTGGTGTTCTTCGACGAGATCGACTCGGTGCTGCCCCTGCCCTTTGCCGACGATTTCTTCACCACCTTGCGCGCGCTCTACAACGTCCGCGCGGTCAAACCGCTGCTCAAGCGGTTGAGCTTCGTCCTGTTAGGAGTGGCCGATGCCGCCGATTTCATTAGCGACAGCCGCCGCACACCCTTCAACATCGGCACCGCCATTTCTTTGCAAGATTTCGACCCGGCAGACACCGGGCCATTCCGCGAGGTACTGGGGGACAAGAGCGCGGATCTGATCGAGCGGATCTTCCACTGGAGCGGCGGCCAGCCCTTCATGGTGCAAAGCCTGGCCGAGGCGGTGTGGGAGCTACCGCCGGAGCAACGGGACACCGAAGCGGTAGACGCTATCGTCCGGCGTACCTATCCGGACGGCAAGATCGAGCAAGACACCCATTTCAGGTTCATCCAGGATTATTTGCTCGCATATCCGAAGCTGCGCAGGCTGCTCGGCCTGTACCGGCGGATACTGCAAGGCAAGCCGGTGGCCATCGACGAGCAGGACCCGCTGCAAAACCGCCTCCGACTGGCCGGGGTGGTGCGGGTGGAAAAGGGCCGTCTGCAACCCCGCAACCGCATCTACCGCAGTATTTTCGACCTGGACTGGATCAAACGACACTTCCCCAGTCACCGGCAACGCCTGGCGCTATACGGCATGACGGGGCTCATGGTCGTTTGGCTCGGCTGGCAGTTTCTCGCCCAACCCCTATTGTTTCCGCGCTTCCCGCCCCTGACCTCCATCGTGCGCTATACCGCCGAGCCGGTGGTGGAGATCCCGATCGATCTCAACAGCACCAATGTCTCACAGGTGCGCCTGGGCGACCAGATACTGTTCGAGGCCGCTGGCCTGCCGGTGCTGTTCCAGCAGGAAAACCTGCGCCATCAATTGGCGAGCCTGCCGGTCGGGAAACAGGACCTAAAGCTGGAACTGAGCGGCGGCCTGCCGCGGCAGATCCGTGAGATCCCCCTGCGCCTGGCGCATTACCCCGGCTGGGAGATCAAGCAGATCCCCGACAAGCGGCTGGAGGCCTTGAATCCCATCCTGGATATCGAAGAACAGCGAATCCTCTTCAAGGATGTGATGAACGGACGGGTGTTGGGCGAATTGGCAGGATTCGAGCAGCCCATCACCGCCCTGCGCCTGTCCGCCGACCGCCGGCGCCTGCTGGTGGGCACCCAGACCGGGCAGATAAATCTGTGGGAAATCAATCTAATAGAGCCTGGTAGTGGCCGCCTACCCTCTATCGCAGGCAGAAGGGTCGAAACCAAACGCCTGCAAAGCTTCAACGGCCATCCGGAGGCCGTGCTGGCACTGGATTTCTCCCTGGACGGTAATACGGTGCTCTCCGCCGGTCGTGACCGTGTCCTGCGCCTGTGGGACGTAGAGAGCGGCAAGGAACTACGCCGCTTCGAGGGCCATGAAGGGGCGGTCAGTGCGCTGCTGGTGGCAGGGCCGCGTAGCTTTTTCTCCGCTGCCGAGGATGGCACTGTCCGGCGTTGGGACATGCTCACCGGCAAAGCGATCGCCAAGGCCGAGCTGCCCGACTTCGATGCCGCCACGCCTCAGGGGACCGAACGCTCGCTGACTACCACTCTGGATCTCTCGCCCCAGGGCAAGACACTGCTCGCCGCCGGCGTCCACGGCATCAGTCTGTGGGACCTCGACGCGCCGGACGACGGAAAGATTTCTCGCTTCGCAAGATTTCTCGCTTCGCTCGAAATGACAGTTCGCTCCACTTGTCGTCCCGACCGAAGGGAGGGATCTTCTCGCTGCGCTAAGATCTCTCCCTTCGCTCGAAATGACAAGGATGGGTGTTCTGGCACCCCGAAGCAAAACGATCCTGCCACCCCGGAGCAAAATGATTCCGTCACCCCGAAGCAAAATGACCCTGTCACCCCGAAACAAAATGATTCCGTCACCCCGAAGCAAAACGATCCTGCCACCCCGAAGCAAAATGACCCTGTCACCCCGAAACAAAATGATTCCGTCACCCCGAAGCAAAACGATCCTGTCACCCTGAAGCAAAATGATTCCGTCACCCCGAAGCAAAATGACCCTGTCACCCCGAAGCGCAGCGAGGGGTCTTGTGCATCGCTTTTCACCAGCTACCCCCATGGCAAGCATGCGCTCTTTACCCCGGACGGCCAGGGCATCGTCAGTGGCGGGCCGGACGGCACCGTGACCCGATACAATCTCGCCGACGGCCAAGCGGTACGCAGCTATACCGGCCTCAGCACTGCGATTCGCAGCCTGGCGTTCGGTGCCCAAGGCCAATTGCTGCTGGCACGGGGCCTGGATAATGGTCTCAAAATCTGGGAGCGCACAAGCGGTGAAGAGATACCCGTCTATGTAGGGCATAGCGGTCCGATTATCGGCGTGGATTTCTCGCCGGATGGACATTTGATTGCGACGGCGGGAGGAGCCCCCGACAGCAGCTTGCGGGTTTGGGAGGCCGACAGTGGGCGTCTAAAAACGGTTTGTGAATACCATGCAGGGGCGGTGTGGGCGCCACAATTCACCTCGGACAGTCGCCAGGTCATTACCTCGGAGGCTAATGACAATAAAGATAAAGATATGCTCATCCGTTTTTGTGATGTGACGACAGGCGAAACAGTGCGTAGCTGGCCTGCGCATGATGAGTATATATGGGATTTGGATCTTTTATCTGACGGCAAGCTACTGGCCTCGGCAAGTGGGGACAAGACCGTCAAGCTCTGGGATGTGGTTAGCGGAGAAGAACTGGCAAAATTGGAAGGGCATACTAAGTGGGTTAACGGAGTTGCCTTTTCACCCGATGGAAAGCTGCTGGCTTCGACAGGTGGCGATGGTAGCTTGAGACTGTGGGAAGTAACTAGTGGGTGGGCATTGCGTACCCTGTTTGAGGGAGAAAACAGGACTGCATCTGTTGCCTTTTCCCCGGATGGAAAAAACATTATTGCGGCGGTGGATGATCGGACCCTAAAACTCTTCGATGTCGCCACAGGACAACTTCTACGCACCTTGAGGGGACATGAAGATTTATTTGCGATAGGTTCTGTCACTTTCTCCCCGGACGGCAAACAGATCGCCTCCGCCAATGCTGACGACACGGTCAAGCTCTGGGACGCCGCCGGCGGGACCATCCTCCGTAATTACACCGGCCACAAAGCGGACGCCCGGGCCTTGGCCTTCTCCCCGGACGGCGATCGGCTGGTCTCGGTCAGCGAAGACGGCACCTTGAAGATCTGGTGGGCGGCGGTGGAGTGAGTTTATCCTGTAGCCAGCAGGATGCGGTAGGCGCTGCCCATCGCCTGGGAACGCCTACTTATTGCTGGCTATTCACCAGGCCAGGCATACGAGACAAAGGAATAGGGGCGCGAACCGCGTCATGGAGCCGACAATAGCCGGTTGCAGGACAGCCCAGTTCGGAAGTTGAGTATGGGAAAAAATGATCGGCGTTGGCGGTTAGCCTACCAGGTGCTTAATCGACGCTGGAGCCCGGGGAGCCAGCCGAAAATCAATGCCATTAGAAAATCAATAGGTTAGTTTTTAGACAGCCTCTTAGCGCCTTGGCGTTCTCTTCCCCAAGTACCCCGGCAAGCACTGGCAAACACATGAGTCTACGCCACCTCGATTCCCTCTTTCGTCCCCAGTCGGTTGCCTTCATCGGGGCCTCCCAGGAGCCGGGGCGCATCGGCACCATGGTCATTCAGAACCTCCTGCACGGCGGCTTCAACGGACCCATCATGCCGGTTACCCGAAGATTCAAGTCCGTGGGGGGGGGTACTGGCCTATCCGAACCTTGCCGAGCTGCCGATGACCCCGGAGCTGGCAATCATCGGCACCCCACCGGAACCCGTGCCCTCCCTCGTGAGCGCACTCGGCAAACGGGGCACCCGGGCGGCGATCGTCTTGACGGTCGGCATGTCCGGTCGGTGTGACGAACAGGGAGAAACGACCCTAGAGGCCATGCTGGAGGCCGCACGGCCCTATAACCTGCGGATTCTGGGGCCCAACTCCTCCGGTCTGGTAATTCCGGAAATCGGTTTGAATGCCAGCTTTTTCCATCGCTCTGCGCTGCCCGGCAAGATCGCCTTCGTCTCCCAGTCGGGGGGGATGTGTACCGGCATCCTCGACTGGGCAAGTGCCAAGGGCATCGGCTTCTCACACTTCATCGCCCTGGGCGAATGTGCCGATGTGGGATTCGCCGAGGTGATCGATTTTCTGAGCATAGAGCCGTCCACCAGGGCGATCCTGGTGTTCATGAAAACGCTCGTCCATTCCCGCGGATTCATGTCGGCGGCGCGGGCGGCCGCTCGCAATAAGCCGGTACTCATCGTCAAGGCCACGGGCCATCCGGAGGCCACCTCCATCGGCTCAGCACCAGCCCGGACCAGGGTCCGATCGGATGCGGTTTACGCCGCGGCCTTTCGGCGCGCCGGGATGCTCCAGGTACAGGATACGGAGGAGCTGTTCGCGGCGGTGGAAACCCTGGCCCGCTCGGGTCCGCTCAGGAGCGACGATCTGACGATTATGACCAACAGCGATGGTACTGGAATCAGGGCCGTCGATTCCCTGAACCAAGGTGGTGGCAGCCTCACGCGCCTCACCGACGCGACCCTGGAGCAACTCGATGCCCTATTGCCGATGGTCCGGTCCCACGGCAACCCGGTCAACATCAGGGCCGACGCCACGGGCGAGCGCTATGCCGATGTCCTGCGGATCCTGGTCGCGGCCCAGGAGGTCGACACGATTTTGGTCCTGCACACCCCGACCGCCGTGACGTCCGGCATGGCGGCGGCCGAAGCGGTGGTCCGAGTCGTATCGGAAACCGGGGGCAACGTCCTGACCTGCTGGATCGGTGGGGAAACCGCGTTGCCGGCACGCAACCTGTTCGCACAGGCCGGCATCCCGAGCTATGGATTACCAGGCATCGCGGTACGTGCGTTCCTACATCGGGTACGCTACCGTCAAAACCAGGAACTGTTGATCCAAACGCCGCCTTCCGTACCCCGGACATTCGTACCCGCCACGGATGTGGCGCAGGATGCCGTGCGCAAGACCTTGGCTGCAGGCAAAACAGTCATGGCCGATCCCGAGGCCAAGGTGGTTCTGGCGGCATACGGCCTATCGACGGTCCCTACCCGGATCGCCGGAGCGCCGGCACAGGCCGCACAACTGGCCGCATCACTCGGCTTTCCGGTCGCCGTCAAGCTCCTCTCTCCCGATATTGCCAACCGCTCGGACGTCGGCGGTGTGGTCCTCGACCTAGACACGCCCCAGGCGGTGGTGGAAGCGGAGCAGCGCATCCGATCGCGGCTGCGGCGGCTGTTCCCAAAGGCCCAGGTCGCTGGCTTCTCGGTACAGAAGATGGTGCAACGCCCCGGAGGCCAGGAGTTGATGGCAGGTGTCGTTTCAGATCCCGTCTTCGGTCCCGTCATCCTGTTCGGCCAAGGCGGCTCCGCGGCGGATGTCATCGGCGACCTGGCTGTGGCATTGCCGCCGCTGAACATGCACCTGGCGCGGGAGCTCATGTCGCGCACCCGCATCCATAATGTCCTGCGGGGTTATCATGGCCACAAGGCAGCCAATATCGACGCCATCTGCCTGACCCTGGTCAAGCTCTCGCACCTGATCGTCGATATCCCACCCATCGCCGACCTCTTGATCAATCCGCTCTTCGCGGACGACCAAGAGGTGCTGGCCGTCGAGACGAGCATCCGCCTGTGGGCGGAATCCCCACCGTTCCACCACCGGCTGGCGATTCGCCCCTATCCTCAAGTGCTCGAGGAAGACTTCGCCCTCAGGACCGGGCCCCTGGTGCAGCTACGGCCCATCCGCCCGGAAGACGAGCCGGAGCACGCGGTCTTCTTCGCCAAGCTCCGCCCCGAAGACATCCAGCTCCGCTTCTTCGGGTCTTTCAGCAAGTTTCAGCACCCGGTGCTGGCCCGCTTCACCCAGATCGACTACGACCGGGAGATGGCCTTCATCGCCACCGCCCCCGACGCCGGCGGCAAACCGGAGACCCTGGGTGAGGTGCGGACCATAGCGGACCCCGACAATCTGGTCGCCGAGTACTCCATCATCGTACGCTCGGATCTAAAGGGAACAGGATTGGGGCGCAAGCTCATGAGCAAGATGATCGACTACTGTCGTTCGCGCGGGATCCGGAAGCTCACAGGCCATGTGCTGTGCAATAACCCGACCATGCTCGCGATGATCGGCGCCATGGGCTTCCACCGCAAGATCTCACCCGACGATCCAGAAGTCTTCGAGACCTGGCTGGATTTGCAGGAGGAGTAAAGTTTTCTGCCGACCACACCACGGAAATGGGGTCCGCTTTTAAATCCACAGATTACACAGATTTTCACAGATTATTTCGTTTCTCATCTGTGGAAATCTGTGTAATCTGTGGATTCAAAAAGAGCGTTGTAAGATGGGGAAAACGAAACCCCTACCCGCTGCAGACAGGTCTGCCACACCCATGGTTCCCGCTCTTAAGTCCGGGGTTATACCCCAGGGCAACCGAATGATAAATCGAAAAAACCCAGCGGGTTGCCAGTCTTTTGAACCACAGAGACGCGGAGAATGCAGAGGCAATGAAAGGCTGACTATCGCTTGGGCTCAGCCGGCCCGAAAACGCGCCAGCGTTTTTGGGGTCGGCTGTAGCCCCTTGTTGGGCTTTTATCGCATGATTTCACCGGTAGCTGCATTCAAGTAGATCTTGTTACTACTGCGCATCCCACCACAGTAAGTAAAGTAGATGGGCTTGCTTCTGTGATTGGACGATTTCATCCAGCCACCCATTTCACGAAAATCGTTAGCAGAACATTTACCAGAAGCGATTAGTTGATCAGCAACTATAGCAAATGCGTCTTTATAGATCCTGAAATCATCTGAACCTTTAACCAGAGCGTAATTTGCTGAAGCGGTTGCCGCGGGATCTGGCGGGCGTGTTGAGCTTAAATACTTAGCAGACACCCATTCGGCAAATTTGCCATTGTTGATGCCATTGCTAGATACGCATTTCTTATTGCTACTATCTACATAGTGACTAAGCCCATTGACGCACGAGGCATCATAATATTTTGTAATTCGAGCCCAGCCGGCTTTTTCTTCGAGAATGGTTGCCTTTTCACGGAATTTAAGAACCCCGACGATTCCGCACGTTGATGCTGGGCAAGTTCTCCTATTGAGATTATCGACAGTTACCCAGCCGTCTCGTGCAGCATAAGCAGGCATGGTCAGTGCCACCAATGCCGCAACCAGAATCAGTCTTTTCATTGCTTCCTCCATATTTGTGAAGCCCAACAGCTACCTGTCATTCACTACCCGTTCGGAAAGCTTCCTGCCGGTGCCGGCTTACTGCCCTTTGGCGTGCGGCGGCAACCGGATACCCCGGTCCTTGGGAAGAGATCGCCGGTGATGGGCCACTAGCACCGGCCTCCCGACGGGCACGAATCCGACGCCGCTTTGGATGGGAACCGGCCGCAAACCAAAGCGCCGTCGCCGCGCTGCGGGTGGAACGCCGCACCGCCGATTCCCGGCAAACACCGTGGCAGTAATGCGCACCGCTTGGTTCCAATCAGAGGCAGCGCTCTGCCGGCGCACTCCAAAGAGTCGGACAGGTTGCCCAACCGACTCGACTCGCTTACCGACAACAGCTTGTTGAGCAGAGATTATCATTCGGTTGCCCTGGGTTATACCCCTATGCCTACAAGGCCGATTCGAGGGCGGCGAGGAAGGTATCATTCTCCTCCGGACGCCCCACCGTCACCCGCAGGCAGCCCTCGAGTAATAGCTGGGTGCCATCGAGATTCTTGACCAGTACGCCGCTACGCTTGAGGGACTCGAAGAGCTCATCGGCCCGACCAGCGGGTACCTGTAACAGGATAAAGTTGGTCTCGCTGGGATATGGACGGACGCCATCCAGACCGGACAGCTCGGTGAACAAACGGGAGCGTTCTGCGCGGATCCGCTGTGTCTGTTCGTCGAGAACCTCCCTATGGCGCAGGGCGAAGATGGCACTTACCTGGGTCAGCACATCGATATTGTAAGGCAGTCGGAGCTTGTCGATCTCGGTAAGCACCTCAGTGGGTCCAGCCAGGTAGCCGAGCCGCAGCCCGGCCAGGCCCATCTTGGAGAGGGTACGCATTACCAACAGGTTGGGCCAGTCCCCCAGGCGCGGCAGGAAGCTGCGATCGGTGAAGGGGGCATAGGCCTCATCGAGGACGATCAGACCCGGCGCCGCCTCGATGATGCGCACGACGGCATCGGCATCGAACAGGTTCCCGGTCGGGTTGTTGGGATAGGCAATGAAGACGATGGCCGGCTGCTCCCTTGCCATGGCCGCCAGCAACGCCGGCAGATCGAGCGAGAAATCCTCGGCCCGCAGCGGAACGCCGACATACTCCATACCGGCAAACAGGGCGATCATCCGGTACATGACAAAGCCCGGATCCAGGGACAGCATCCTGCATCCGGGCCGCGCTACCGCCAGCGCCAGCATCTGGATCAACTCGTCCGAGCCATTGCCCAGCAGCAACCCCATTGCATCCGGGATACCCATAGACGCCCGCAGCGTCGCCCGCAGCTCGTCTCCGCGGGGATCCGGATAACGGTTCAGATGGACCGCCTGCAGCGCTTCCAGCCACTCCCGACGCAACCCCTCGGGCCAGGTATAGGGGTTCTCCATCGCATCCAGCTTGATGAGACCAGCGGCATCCGGGACCTGGTAGGCACCGAGGGACTGAATCTCCGGGCGGATCAGATGTTCGATCAGCTTGGACATCAATGCCATTAAGTTAAGCGTTACCGGTCGACAAAAAAGAGGAGAAACGACGCACCACGCGAATCCTCGCGAAATTGTCATCCCGAACCGAAGGGAGGGATCTTTTTCACGCCGCTTCGCGCGCTTCGTCGTTTTCTCTTCCGCATCCTGATCGACCACGACAAGCGGTCAGCAGCCAACTTAACGGCATTGACCTTGATCCCCGATCATGTTTCCGAAAACGCCGTAACTTTATGCCAACCCTTGAGTTCACCTTTGTATTCGTAACCTCGACTCTGCCAGAAATCTTCCGACATCTTAGGTGGGAAAAGGAAAAAGTCAGGTCTATATTCGGCCAGGATATAAGGAATATCCGTTTTCAGATGCCCGGGAAGATACTTTTTAAAATCCAACCTAGAAAGTGGTGGAATATCCATTCCGGCAATTGTCTTTTCATTGTATCCTAAAAGATCCACCATTCGAAAATCCGTAAAATAGGCTGGAACACCAGCCAAACCAGTCGCCACAATAGACGCCGGTTGTAACAAGGTTTGTAATTCCATAGATTTGCGAATAACCCAGTCATGACTGATACTATAAGCAGGGCGTTTGATAACGGTAAATTTCCTAAACTCTTCTCCAAAGTTCCAGGGAGACAGAAAAAAACCATTAAAAAACAAAGAAAAGATAAGTGAGACAAAAATTATCACAGCGCGATCCCGAGCTAGCGATGGTTTTTTTCTTTGATCTAAATAGTCCAATCCCTGGTTCAACAATGCGTTGAACAATACGAATAACATGGGCATAGCAACGGTGACAAATCGATTCGCGCCGACATTGGTATACTCCCAGACATCACCGCCGACATAGATCGAGTAACCGAAACAGATTCCGATAATCAAGAGCGGTAACCCGAGCTTTGGTCGGATCCGCACGAGCGGTAGGGTGCCGGCTATGATGAGAAGAAGGGGTATTGATATCGGAAGAAAAAAATTCTTAACGAAAACGTCCAGGCCTCTTAGAATACGAATCTCAAAAGGAACTCCCGTCAGCTTCAGGTAGTAGGTATTCGGAAGTAGCTCATGAAAATATACCCACCGGAAGATTGAATATGACACAATCGTCATACCGAAAATCGCAAAGCCGATCAACCAGGAACGCCTATTTACATGGATAAAGCCGGGTTGGTAAGCAATGAAACCGAGAATGACCAAAACCAACAGCATCATATCCATCCGTACCAGATAAGCAACCGCAAACAGCGAAAGTAGCGTAACGGGACTGGATTTCTTTTCGATTACACTGAAAGCAAGATAGATGGATGAAGTAACCAGGAGCACCTGTAATCCGGACTCCATCCCTTGTAAGGCCCAAAAGTTTAGGGGATAGTAAGAAGCGGTAAGCACAGCGGCCGGAAACCAGTATCTTTTCGCCCCGAAGCCGAAGTGAGTGACCATCAACTTACGTATCATCAATATGTTGAGGGCCAACAATATCATTGAAAAAACCTGAATGAACAGGCTTTTGTAGTTGAGCCCGACAGGTAATGCATTGACGGGGATCATCAGGAATGTCCACAGCGGTGTGGTAAATCCCTCCACGGGTTCTCCGAACCTGGCCCAATTGAGACCGTATCCATTGACCAGGTTCTTTGCGTACGCCATCGATATCATGGCGTCATCGAAAAGACAAAAATAGCGGATATCGTCGATCGTAAATGATGTTCTATAGATAAACCAAATGGACCAAGGAAAAAAGAATAAGAAAATCAGAATCGGACGATCGCTGTCGATAGCTGCCTTGAGCCAGCTGGATTTCATATCGATCAGTCCACGAACAGTGAGCTGACCGACTCCTCGTTCGAGATTCGGCGCATGGTTTCGGCAAGCAGTTCGCCGATACTCAGCTGGCGGATCTTGGAGCATGCGGCCGCATCCGGGCGCAACGGGATGGTGTTGGTAACCACCAGCTCATCCAGCAAAGACGCGGCGATATTCGAAACCGCCGACCCGGAAAGCACCGCGTGGGTGCAATAGGCAACCACCTGGACGGCCCCATGCTCCTTGAGCGCTGCGGCCGCCCGACACAAGGTCTCTGCGGTATCCACCAAGTCGTCGATCAGCACACAGGTGCGGCCTTTCACGTCACCGATGATGTTCATGACCTTTGCTTCATTGGCCCGTGGCCGGCGTTTGTCGATGATCGCCAGATCGGCATCGTCGAGCTGCTTCGCCAACGCGCGGGCACGCACTACACCGCCGACGTCGGGTGACACCACGAGCAGATCAGGATACTTCCGTCGCCAGATATCGCCCAAGAGGATGGGCGACGAATACACATTATCCACCGGTATATCGAAGAAGCCTTGGATCTGGTCGGCATGCAGATCCATGGTGAGGACGCGATCCGTACCGGCATGGCCGAGCATTTTGGCGACGAGCCGGGCCGTGATAGGCACCCGAGCCGAACGGGGGCGCCGATCCTGACGCGCATAGCCGAGATAGGGGATAACGGCCGTGATCCGCCTCGCCGATGCCCAACGCAGGGCATCGATCATCACCAACAGCTCCATCAGGTTGTCGTTGGTGGGCGCTCCCGTGGGCTGAACCACGAAAACATCGCGACCGCGAACGTTCTCCCGGATCTCTATCATCACCTCGCCGTCGCTGAATTGACCCACGACGGCCTTTCCCAACGGGACGTTCAGGTGAGTTGCGATTTCCGCGGACAGCGGCGGATTGGCGTTTCCGGAAAACACCATCATCTGGTTGGCGGACACGGCTGATTTATCCATCGACACAAGGGCCATCAACACAAAGGTCGTGAAGACCACAGGAGATCAAGGTTCAAGGACATTCCCGGCCTCGTACCGCACTGCCTTCCTGGATTTTCAAAATCGGATGACCGTTGGCCGCAACCCCCACGCACGGGCCGATCCGAAACGCGAGACAGGGGCAAGGGCAACCGAGTAGCTACCGCACTGCGAAAGACATGAAAAATAGCGCATCAATCCAACGCCGCCGCCGGGTAGTGGTAAAACCCTAACTGGTAGCGCAATGCCATTTACACAGCCTCTGGTAGTGGTAACTCTTTAAATGGTAGAGGATAGGTCCTGTTGACATTTCGTAGGATGGGCAAAGCCAGCGCCCGGCCAGCCGGGCTCGCGGCTGCGGTCATTCCACGGCGGTTTCCAAGCCGCGACGGCTTGGGAGGATGCACCCGGCGCGGCGTGCCCATCACCATAGTGGACTGTCTTCGCTTTATCTCGTCCTCGTTTTCTCGCCGAATGGTTACTCGCCGGAATTGAAGTAGAGCCCGGCATTGGGATCGCTCCAGCCAGGCGGTGCAAAGACCACGGTCTCGCCCTTAGACAGGTCAATTGTGCCGATTCCGCTGGATTGCACGCTGAAGGCCACCGCTGCACCCGTACGAGTGACGATTTGGCCCGTCAGCTTACAGGGAGAATAGAGGTCATTGACCAGAAACCGCTCCGGGGCCATTCGAATGTCGTTCAGCCATGCGACTAGCGCCTCTTCAGTTGGACGAAACCCGGCGCACGCAGCTTCGCCCGCATCGGTGTAGGCCTCCACTACGATCCAAGCGGCGTTGCCTGCGTTCGGTCCGGCGCTCGAAATGGCGATACCCTCCTCGAACGGGAGTGCGTCGACGGGCGCGCCCAGATATGGGGTAACTAAGGCGAGATGCGCGGGCACCGTCCCAGCACGCTTGTCGTTATGGGACAAATCCCCGTCGGCGAGGTCAGGTCCGCTGCTCACCGCTACATACGCGATACCAATAGCGAGACCAAGGCTGAGGACGATAACCGTGAGTTTCCTTTGTTATCCAGCATTAAAGGGTCGCGGCAGGGACCTTGGACCTCAGGCGGCAGGCATCTCGGTGGCGACATAGGGGTCTCTTATCTAACCGACATATGGCTGGGGCGCCAGGATTCGAACCTGGGTATGCAGGGATCAAAACCCTGTGCCTTACCGCTTGGCGACGCCCCAAGGGGTTAAACCCGGCTCACTTCCGAGAGCGGCGAACGATTCATTCCGCGGGCGACGAAGGCGGAGAAGCGCGGCGGGGCCATCGAGCAGGCGGCACGCGCCTGCGCCACCGTCGCAAATGTGCAGAACACACAGGCACCGGTTCCGGTGAGCCGCGGCCGACCGACGGTAGCAAGCCAGTCCAAGGCCGCTGAAACCTCAGGATAGCGTCGTCGCACGACCGCCAAACAGTCGTTCCGATCATCGCCGGCAATGAAGTTTTTTATTGTGATTGGAGCCGAATTCCTTGTCAATTCTTCGTCTGAGAAGACCGCAGCGGTGGCCACCTCACACTGCGGTACCAGCACTAGATACCAAGGCTCCGGCAGATCGATGGGGGTCAGCACCTCGCCGATCCCCTCCCCCCAGGCCGCATGCCCGTAAACGAAAATCGGGACATCCGCGCCCAGCATCAAGCCGAGTTCGGTCAGTTCGGATTCGGAAAGGCCCAGATCCCAGATTCGGTTCAATGCCACCAGGGTCGTCGCCGCATCCGAGCTGCCGCCACCCAACCCACCCCCCGGAGGCAGCTGCTTCTCCACTCGGATATCGACCCCAAGACCGCTGCCAGCCCGATCCCGGAGCAAGCGGGCCGCACGCACCACCAGATCGGATTCCTCCGGGATCCCGGCAAGGTTCGATGTGCGCCTGATCCGACCGTCGTCGCGCGGCTTGAAGAACAGCCGGTCTTGCCGGTCGATGAACTGGAACACGGTCTGCAGGCGATGATAACCGTCGGGACGCCGCCCCAGGACCCGCAGCATGAGATTGAGCTTGGCCGGGGCGGGCCAGGGATGCCTGAGCGGAGGGGCGGTCATCAAAGCCTGTCTGGCTTGCGTGTTTGTGGTCTTAAGTGGTTCGAAATGACTTTCGCGACACCCTCGGGGAAGAGGGGGCATAACAGCGGCCGCTCGAAGCCTTAATAGAACAGCCGTAAATTAGACAGGCTCTCTTAAGGTTGAGAGTCCGAACGCGTAAAGTTGTAGCGGCCGATCAAACGCAGGAGATATTCATGGTCCGGCTCCCGTTCCCGGGCCGCCTCCCAGATACTCCGTGCCTCGTCGTGCCGACCCAGGGTCCAGAGCACTTCGCCCAGGTGCGCAGCGATCTCGCCGTCAGGCATCAGGGCCAGGGCTTTGCGCAGATACTCCAGGGCCTGTTCCGGATTACCCAACCGGAATTGGACCCAACCCATACTGTCGAGTATGGCAGGATCGTCCGGCTTCAGGGCCAAGGCGCGTTCGATATAGGACAGGGCCTCGGTAAACCGCTCGGTCCGATCCGCTAGGCTGTAGCCGAGGGCATTGAGGGTCTCGGCGCTGTCCGGATCCTCGGCGAGGATGGCCTTGAAATCGCTTTCCATGATATCCAGCCGATCCAGCGAGGAGGCATGCAGGCCACGCGCGTAGAGGAGATCATGATCGCCGGGGAAGGCCTCCAATGCCTCGTCGTAAACTGCCATTGCCGCGTCCGGTCGGTCCAGCTCAATCAGGACCGTACCCTCCACCAGGTAAATCATCGGCGCATCTTCGGGCCATTGGTCGCGCAGCTGCTGCAGGAGCTCGCGCGCGCGCTCCACCTCCCCCTGCTTGGCGCGCACCAGCGCAACCCGCACCCCGGCATCGACGGCGTGCTCGCCCCCCACCTTGCGGTACCAGGACACGGCGGCCTCCGGATTATCCGCCAGCTCTTCCACCTGCCCAAGGTAATAGGCGGAGTCGCCCCGACGCTCACCGGTAGCGTGCAGCTGAATGAGGTAATCGCGGGCGGCTTCCAGATCTTCCAGCTGCAGTGAAAGGATGCCCAGCGCAAACAGGACATCCGGCGCCTTCGGCGCATTGCGCAACATCTGCTCGAATAGGCTACGGGCATGGGAAAACTCCCGCTCGTCGATGAGCAGCTGCGCATAGAACAGGCGTAGCCTCTGGTCGTCGGGGCTCTCGTTGACGAAGGCCTCCAGGACCTGGCGCGCCTGCTTGCGATCACCACGCTTCAGGAGCAATTGGACCAGGAAAATACGCGGCAGATTCCAACCCGGACGCAGATCCGAAGCCCGCTGCGCCGCGTCCACCGCTTCCTCGTGCCGGTCGGCGCCGGCAGCCACGATGGCCCGGGCAAACCAGGCCTCGGCGCTCTCCGGTTCCTCGGAAGTCAGGGTCTCCATGAGCTTCAAACGCCGCTCCGGAAGCTCCAGCTTGGAGACCAGGTGGGCCGCTCGACCATAGCCATCCCCACCCTCCGCCGCCGCCAGTGCGATGATACGCCGCAAGTGTTCCATCGCGGCGGGCACGTCGTCGGCCTTGAGCCGCGCGTAGGCCGCCAGCTGGTGGGCACCGATCGCCTGGGGAGCCAGGTCGAGCCACAGGTCCGCGGTCTGCTGCATAGCCGTGGCATCGTTGAGGGTGAGGGCCGCGTTGGCTGCCAGCTCTGCCAATCGGGGAAGCCGGGCCAAACGCGCGCCGTGCAGGAAATGGGTGAAGGCCATTTCCTGCTCACCGCGCTGTGCGGCGATTTGCCCGACGAGAACGGCGTAGATGAGCTCCACCCTCAGCCCGGAGGGGCGCACGGTCTTCGGAAGTTGCACCACGGCCTCCGGCACCCGATCCGGCTTGGCCCCAACGCCGGCGAAGCGTTGAGCATCAGCAATAGGGGACAGCCCGGCGCCGTCGGCAACCGACGATAGGAGCAGGAGGAAGAAATAGAAGCTGAATCGGTTTTGCATATGAGGTCATATAAACCGAACGCGCGTTAACGAATTGAGTACAGTATAACCGTTAAATTCCCAGTTAAAAGTCCAATGATGGAGACGCTTCGAGGACGCCTTCAAGGGCACTTTGAAAAACACGATTTTCGTCTAGGGCATATCTCAACAATCAGTAGCTTAGGGTCGTTTGATTAGTGAGAATACCTGTTTTTCATATGAGTCGCACGGGCGCCACTTGCATAGAGGCCGCCGATGCCAAAGAATCAGAAGCTGTCTGGTTAAAATGGATCCGAGCGTCGGGTTGCGTTACGCCGCGTTCGGCGCCGTGCCGGTCCGGGCGCGGTCCTGGATTATTTGGCGTTGGTTGTGGGATCCGGCGTGTTGGGTTACGGCGCGTTCAGCCCTGTCACTGGGCTTCGGGATCGAACCGCGCGCCTAACCCAACCTACACTTAACGCGAGGCCGCGCGGGGGTAATCTGGGTGTAGGTTGCGTTGAGACGCCGGTACGGGCCTGGCCGTCGATCAATGAGCCGTTGGGCGTCGAAACGCAACCCGTCAAACCCTGTCCCGACGCAGGAGGGATCTTTCCCCCCAAACCGCACCGAATCATTCAGGATTGCTTTTAACCAGACAGCTTCTCAAAGTAGGTTCCTTCCCAAAAGTATTTGTAAAAGATGGCGATTCTGGCAGTCGGACTCAACCACAAGACCGCCCCCGTGGCAATGCGCGAACGCGTCGCCTTCGGACCGGACATCCTGGTGGGCGCCCTGCGCAGTCTCACCGAGCTCGCACCGATCTGTGAGGGACTCATCCTGTCCACCTGCAACCGCACCGAGATCTACTGCTCCATGCACACTGGGGCATACCGGGGCATGCCGAGGAGCCAATTACTGACTGGTTGGGGCGATTCCACGGACTGGACCCGGCGCACCTCGAGCCTTACCTTTACACGCGGCTGGACCGCGAGGCGGTCTCGCACCTGCTGCGAGTGGCCAGCGGACTCGATTCCATGGTACTCGGCGAGCCCCAGATACTCGGTCAAGTGAAGACGGCCTTTCAAGTAGCCAATGACAGCGGAGCCACGGGCAAACTGCTCGGCAGACTGTTTCAAAACGCCTTTGCGGTGGCAAAGCAGGTGCGCACGGATACCGCCATCGGCAACAGCCCGGTCTCCGTGGCCTTCGCGGCAGTCAGCCTGGCGCGGCAAATCTTCAGCGACCTGAATGACCAAACCGCCCTGCTCGTCGGCGCCGGTGAGACCATCGAGCTCGCCGCGCGTTACCTCCACCAACACCGGATCGGGCGCATCCTGGTCGCCAACCGCACGGTCGAGCGCGCCCACGGCCTGGCCGTCCGGTTCGACGGCTTCGCCATCGCCCTGACCGAGGTGGCAAACCACCTCCCGCAGGCGGATATCCTCATCACCTCCACTGCCAGCCCGCTGCCCATACTCGGTAAGGGAACCGTGGAGCGGGCCCTCAGACAACGCAAGCATCGACCCATCTTTATGGTGGATATCGCCGTGCCCCGCGACATCGAACCGGAAGTGGGTGAGCTCGACGACGTCTATCTCTACACCGTGGACGATCTGCGGGACCTGGTGGCGGAAGGCCTGCGCTCGCGCCGCGAGGCCGCCGAACAGGCCGAGGAGATCATCGGCTTCCATACCGAGGAATTCCTCTGCTGGCTGCGTTCCCTGGATGCGGTGACCCTGATCCAGGGCTACCGTGACCGTGCCGAACGCCTGCGCGATCAGGTGCTCACCAAGGCCCGGCGCCAACTCCAAGGCGGCAAGCCCCCCGAGGAAGTCATCGGCTTTGTGGCGCACACCCTCACCAACAAGCTCCTGCACGGACCCAGCGTCCGCCTGCGACAAGCCGGACGGGAGGGCCGGGAGGAGCTGTTGGCGGCCGCCAACGAGCTCTTCCGACCCCACGAAAAATCGGGTTCTTCCTTATGAATCCCTCCATTCGCCACAAGCTCGATCAGCTCACGGACCGCTGCGGCGAGCTCACCGCCCTGCTGGCCGATCCACAGATCCAGGAAGACCAGCGACAGTTTCGCGAGCTGAGCCGGGAATACGCCCAGCTGGGGGCCGTGGTAGCCTGTTACCGGCGCTATCGGCAAATCGAGGATGCAATCGCTGGCGCCGAGGAGCTACTGGCGGACCCGGAGCTGGCGGACCTGGCCCGCGAGGAGATCGCTGCCGGCACCGCACGGCGCCAGACCCTGGAGCCGGAGCTGAAACGACTGCTGGTGCCCCCGGATCCCCACGACCAACGCAACGTCTTCCTGGAGATCCGCGCCGGCACCGGTGGCGCGGAGTCAGCCCTGTTCGCTGCCGATCTGGCCCGCATGTATCTGCGCTTCGCCGAGCTCAGAGGCTGGTCGGCCGAGCAGATGAGCGAGAGCCCCGGCGAGCTCGGCGGCTACAAGGAGACCGTGCTGCGTATCAGCGGCGGCGGCATCTTCTCGCACCTCAAATTCGAGGCCGGCACCCACCGCGTCCAACGGGTACCCGAGACCGAGTCCCAGGGCCGTATCCACACCTCGGCCTGCACCCTTGCAGTGTTGCCCGAGGCCGAGGCCATCGACGACCTGGCGCTCGACGCCAAGGACCTCCGCATCGACACCTATCGCGCCTCCGGCGCCGGCGGCCAGCATGTGAACAAGACCGACTCGGCGGTGCGCATCACCCACCTGCCCTCCGGGATCGTGGTGGAATGTCAGGATGAACGCTCCCAGCACAAGAACAAGTCCCGTGCCATGTCCCTGCTGCAATCCAAGCTACTGTCCCAGGCCCAGGCCGCCCAAGTCGACGAGCAGGCCCGGTCCCGCCGGCTACAGGTCGGCAGCGGTGATCGCTCCGAGCGCATCCGTACCTACAATTTCCCGCAGAACCGGGTTACCGACCACCGCATCAACCTGACCCTGTACAAGCTCGAAGAGATTATGACCGGACAGCTGGACCAGGTCATCGACCCCTTGATCCAGGAATACCAGGCGGAGCAGCTGGTGGCCCTGATGAGGGCTTGATCTAGGTTCTGTTGACATCCAGCGAGGCTTTGCCTCAGACCGACGAGGCATGAATTTTTTTGCGCGGTGCGGATAACAACCGGAAACGAGAACCACGGATGAACACGGATCGACACGGATGGAGACCAATCCGTGTTGATCCGTGTCTATCCGTGGTTCGATCTAAGGAGGGTGCAGATTAGGCTACAACACCCCAGCGGTCCGCACAGCGGACCATACAGTCAGGCAGACTTAGCGTAGGGTCCGCTGTGCGGACCTTCCGAATGTCAACAGGCTCCAGGCACACCGATGACGCGCAGCGCAGGCCAAGCATTGGAAGGGTACTGCGGGAGGCCACCGCAGCGCTGGCGGCGCTACCCCAGGCCTCCCCTCACCTGGAGGCGGCATTGCTGTTGTGCGATGCGACCGGGCACACGCGTACGGAGCTCCTGGCCTGGCCGGAGGCCGAGCTCGGCGAGGCAGACCTGGCCCGCTTCGAGGCCCTGATCCAACGCCGCCTCGCCGGCGAACCCATGGCCCATATCCGCGGCCATCAGGCATTCTGGACCCTGGATCTGGAGGTCACCCCGGATACCCTGATTCCGCGCCCGGAGACGGAACTCTTGGTGGAGCTGGCGCTGGAACGGCTCCGCGCCGACGCACCGATCTTGGTCCTGGACGCCGGCAGCGGGAGCGGCGCCATCGCCGCCGCACTGGCCTCCGAACGACCCGCCTGGACCCTGATCGCAACCGACCAGGATATGGGAGCCGCCCGCATGGCCGGCAGGAACTTCCGCACTTACGCACTTAGGAACGTGCACGTTGTCAGTTGCGACTGGCTGGCGCCCATCGCCGAGCGGTCCCTGGACGCTATCGTCGGCAACCCCCCTTACCTCCCCGCTGCGGATCCCCACCTCAGGCAGGGCGATTTGCCTTGGGAACCGCGCAGGGCCTTGGCTGCTGGCCCCGACGGGCTCGACGCCATCCGCATTTTGGGCGCGCAGGCGGCCTCCCGGCTCCGACCCGACGGATTCATTGCCTTAGAGCACGGCTTCGACCAAGGACCGGCGGTGCGAATGATCTTCAATCAGCATGGTTTCGAGGACATCCGCACCCATCCCGATTTCGGTGGCCGGGAACGGGTTACTACGGGACGGCTGCCCGTGTGAGAAGCTGTCTGGTTAAAAGCAATCCTGAATAATTTGGCGCGGTCTGGTGTACCGAACTTTCTTTATCCACAGATTGCGCAGATTTCCACAGATTAAGAACGAAACAATCTGTGAAAATCTGCGTAATCTGCGGATTGAAAAGACGCCTTCGTGGGCAACACCAATGCGGAAATAAAACGACGAAGTGCACAAATCGGCGCGAAACAGATCCCTCCCTTCGGTTCGGGATGACAATTTCGCGCGGATTCGCGTGACTCGTAGTTTCTCTTCTTTTTTGTCGACCGGTAACCTTTAACTTAATGGCATTGGGTTAGACCTTGTCTGTCCCATCCGTTTTATCGGATTCCTCGATTTTTACTGTTTACGGGCATGCAACCGGTTAACTGGGTGTAGGGGCCGGACGATTATTTCCGGAGAAAAAGCGCAATACAACGTAACCTAATATACCGGATGCAAGCGAACCAGACAGAATGCCCAATCTGTCATCTACGGCGAAATCAGGGCCGCCTTGCTCGAATGCGAGCGAACCGACAAACAAGCTCATTGTGAAACCGATTCCACAGAGTAAGGCGACGCCATAGAGCTGCACCCAACCGACGGCTTGAGGCATCTCCGATATCCCCAGCTTTATCGCCAGCCAACTGAAGCCGAATACGCCGATTTGATTGCCGACAAAAAGGCCTGCTGCAATACCAAATGGAACCGGATGGAGCATGGATTCCAGCGTAATGCCTTCAAACGAGATACCGGCATTCGCAAAAGCAAATAGCGGCAAGACACCATAAGCGACCGCTGGGTGAAGGTCGTGCTCCAATCTTTCCAGCTGGGTGTGGGTTTCTCCCGCCTCTCGCTTGAAGGGGATGAAGAAGGCAGTCAACACGCCCGCGAGCGTTGCATGTACGCCGGACTTGAGCACTGCCGCCCACAATACCACACCAATCAGCATATAGGGTGCCAACCTCAATACACCGCTGCGATTCATGATGAACAGGCCGACGATGGCGATTACAGCAAGCAGCAACGAAGAAAACGACAGATCGGCGGTATAGAACACCGCGATAATGATGATGGCGCCCAGGTCATCGATTATGGCCAGGGTCATGAGAAACAACTTCAGGGATTGTGGTATCCGGCTGCCAAGCAATGCAAGTACCCCTAATGCGAATGCGATATCCGTAGCCGAAGGGATTGCCCACCCTTTCATGGCTACCGGATCACCCCAATTTATCGAGGCATAGATCGCGGCGGGGATAGCCATACCGCCTACTGCTGCAATAATAGGCAAAACAACGCGAGAAGGATCGGATAGTTCACCGGCCAGGAATTCTCGCTTTACCTCAAGGCCGATAAGGAAGAAGAAAATGGCCATCAGGCCATCGTTTATCCAGAGCAGCAGCGGTTTAGCAATTTCAAAATCACCGATTTTGATCTCGACCGGAGTGCCGAGTAATGCATCATAGAGGTATTTTGCCGCCGAATTTTCGACCACCATAGCCAGCGAAGCAGCAATCAGGAGCAGAATTCCACTGGCAGACTCCAGGCGCAGAAATTCTTTTAATTTATCGATTACCATATCTCTTTGTGGCTTGGTGTCTTTGTGCGATGTTTGTGTGATGCGGGAAAAGGCGGGACGCGGCGCGCCGGCCAGCGCGGTAATCGCGGTGCCAGGTGGCCGCGCCTTTCCCGCCCTACGCGGGCTGGCAGATCGTAAGTCCGTACTACACCGTGCCCCCCACCCACGCCTCGCGGAACCGATGCAGGGGTCCGCAGCTCCGGTTGCTTGATCCTCACCCAGGTCGAACGATCTGTAGCACATCGACGCCTTCAGGTCCATCTGTATTGGACAAGACCATTGGTAATGTCCCAAAATTAGATGTTCCCAACAGTCGAAATTACCGGAGAAGACAACCATGTCCGATAAGCCGATGAGCGAGAGTCGTCGTGATGCCATCAAAGCGATGATGGGAGGCCTGGCCGCTGTCCCGCTGATGAACCTGGTCGGTATGGCAGCCGCACAGGCGAAAGATCCGGAGAAGGAAAAAAAGGAGAAAGCAGATCTACCCCATCTCGACGAAGAGAAAGATCCTACGGCACTTGCCTTAGAGTACAGGCATGACGCCACTGTCGAGTATAAGCCTAAGCCAAAGGACGGAGAGAAAGAGCCAAAGGCGCCAAAGGTGCCAATGGCACCGAAGGGTCAAACCTGCGCTAACTGCATGTTCATCCAGGACGGTGCCGGTGATTGGCGTCCCTGCCAACTCTTCCCGGGCAAGGCTGTCTCCATGAAGGGTTGGTGTGCCTCCTGGGCGAAGAAGCCGGGCGCATAAAAGCCGCAGGCGTTTCCTCCTGGACGAAGAAAAGCGGGGTTTCGGCCTCGCTTTCTGTTTGGCCCTTTTGGATTCCGGACTGCTTTGAAGTGCGCCGGCTTAAGCGGCGCAGCCACATCGAATCTCAGCGACGGGGGATACCAGCAGCGTTTGCCGGAAACCTGAGCATCGGGTTCCACACGCGCCGCCGCGAGGGCGCTTTCCGCTGGTCGCAACGCCTTATAGGTCGCCAAATCCAAAGCGGCGGCGGTCGGGCACTCCATGGCCGACCCTGCGGTCATGTCGGGCACTGCGGACTCCAGTCGGTACCGGGGTGAGGTTGCCGCCGCCCTCCAAAGTTTCCGCTGACCACTTCGGTTCGCTGCGCTCACCACACCCTAGGGTCGCGCCGGGGGTGGAAACAAGAGGGGGATTCACGAAATGGTAATGAGGTTGCTATAGAATCCCAACCCTAGGCCGTAGCAATACGGGTTCGCATCCATACACCAAGTGTGAGGTTTTTATGAAGAAGACGCTGATTGCCGCCGCCGTTATGGCCGTCGCGGCCCCTTTCGCCACCCAGGCCCTGGCCCGCGACACCGTTAACATCGTTGGTTCCTCGACCGTGTTTCCCTTTGCGACCACGGTCGCCGAAAACTTCGGTCGCACAACCAAGTTCAAGACCCCGAAGATCGAGTCCACCGGCTCCGGTGGCGGCCTCAAGCTGTTCTGCGAGGGGGTCGGCGTCAAGCATCCCGACATCACCAACGCCTCGCGCCGCATCAAGGGTTCCGAGTTTGATACCTGTAAGAAGAAGGGGGTCAAGGAGATCGTCGAGGTCAAGATCGGCTACGACGGCATCGCCATCGCCAACGCCAAGGAGGCCGTTAAATTCGACCTGACACCCAAGGACATCTTCTTAGGGTTGGCCAAGGACGTGCCCGACCCGAAAGGCGGCGATAAGCTGGTAGCCAACCCCTACCGGACCTGGAAGGAGGTCAACCCTAAACTGCCCGACGCCGGGATCGAAGTCCTGGGTCCACCGCCGACCTCGGGTACACGTGATGCCTTTGTCGAGCTGGCGATGGAAGCCGGCTGCAAGCAGTTCGACTTCATCAAGGCCATGAAGAAGCAGGACAAAAAGAAGTACAAGGCGATCTGCCACGGGGTGCGTGAAGACGGTCGTTACGTCGAAGCGGGTGAGAACGACAACCTGATCGTCCAGAAGCTCAAGGCCAATCCGACGGCGCTGGGTATCTTCGGCTTCAGCTTCCTGGATCAGAACATCGACAAGATCAAGGGCTCCAAGATCAAGGGTGTCAAACCGACCTTCGAGACCATCTCTTCCGGCAATTATCCGATCTCCCGCTCCCTGTACTTCTATGTCAAAAAGGCCCACGTGGGTACCATTCCGGGCATCGAGGAGTACGTGAAGGAGTTCACCAGCGAGAAGGCCTGGGGGGACGAGGGCTACCTCACCGACAAGGGCCTGATCCCGCTGCCCAAAAAGGAGCGTGACAAGGTGGCCAAATCCGCCCGGGCCATGGAGCCGATGAGCAAGCCTTAAGAAGAAATAACTCCGAGGTTCGGGTCCGGAGTTAGACCCTAAAGAACCGCCGGCGGTCCCTGGGCCGCCGGCTTTATTTTTTGGCTCGTTCCCATGCTCCAGCGCCTACCTGGGCGTCCCTGCACGCAGACAGGCACGCAAAACAGGCTCCCACGCCGGAGAGACCGTGAAAGATGTGGATGTTGGGCACGCCGCCGTCCCTGGCGGGCTTTGCCCAACCTACGGCTCAATCCGGGAACGGAAGCGTTCGCCCTAAATCAAAGGCAAATGAACGCAATGGGGTCAAGAACCGTCGCTGATGGCGAGCCGATTGCGACCCATTTGCGTTCATTCGCGTTCATTTGCGGCAAAAAAGAATTTCAAACGAATCCGTCCTATGCAATCCCCTGTCCTGCTTCTCGTACTCCTCGGCGTCATGGCGCTGGCCTATCGGTTCGGTTACCAGCGGGCCGTGTCCGTCGCCGGGGGCGTGGATCGGATCAAGACCCTGCACTCGCTGCCGGGTTACTACGGCTTCTACGCCGCCCTGTGGACAGGTCTGCCGGCGCTGCTGCTGCTCGGCTTCTGGGTCGGGTTCCAGGATGTCATCGTGACCGGCCTGGTGGAGGCGGAGCTGCCGGCGGAAATGACGGCAGGTCTTTCCACGGGGCAGAAGGGTCTGCTGCTTAATGACATCGAGAACCTGGCGACCGGGAACATCGTCTCGGGCGAGGTGACGCCCGCGCTGCAGGCCGCCGCGGACAAGTACGCCCACCTGCAGGGCCTAGCCGATATCGCCATGTGGTCCCTGGTCCTGGCCGTGGCCTTAGGCGGACTCGCGCTCGCCTGGAAGCGGACCCACCCGGAGCTGCGGGCCCGCAACGGGGTGGAGTCGACGCTGATGGTGATCCTGGTGGTCTTCTCCTCGATTGCCATCCTGACCACCCTCGGCATCCTGTTGTCGGTGATCTTCGAGTCGATCCGGTTCTTCCAGAAGGTCTCGGTGACGGAGTTTCTCTCCGGTACCGAATGGAGTCCCCAGATCGCGCTGCGGGCGGACCAGGTGGGAGCGTCGGGCGCCTTCGGGGCGATTCCCCTGTTCACGGGGACCCTGCTGGTCTCCCTGATCGCCATGCTGATCGCGGTGCCCATCGGCCTCATGGCCGCCATCTATCTGTCCGAGTATGCGCCGGCCAAGATACGGACCATCACCAAGCCGGTACTGGAGGTCCTGGCCGGTATCCCGACCGTAGTCTACGGCTTCTTCGCCGCGCTCACGGTAGCCCCCTTCATCCGTGATCTGGGGGCCTCCCTGGGGCTCGCGGTTGCCTCCGAAAGCGCCCTGGCCGCAGGCCTGGTCATGGGGATCATGATCATTCCCTTCGTGTCCTCCCTCTCGGATGACGTGATCAACGCCGTCCCCCAGGCCATGCGCGACGGTTCCTATGCCTTGGGCGCGACCCGCTCCGAGACGATCAAAAAGGTCATCTTTCCCGCGGCCCTGCCCGGCATCGTCGGCGGCGTGCTGCTGGCGGTGTCACGCGCCATCGGCGAGACCATGATCGTGGTCATGGCCGCCGGCCTGTCGGCCAACCTGACCTGGAACCCCTTGGAGGCCGTGACCACGGTGACGGTCCAGATCGTCACCCTGCTGACCGGGGATCAGGAATTCGACAGCCCCAAGACCCTGGCCGCCTTCGCCCTGGGCCTGACGCTCTTCGTCGTCACCCTGATCCTGAACCTGATTGCCCTGCATATCGTGCGCAAATATCGGGAACAATATGAATAAGCAAGTACCCGAGGCACCGCCCAAGCGCACCATCGACCTCGTCAACGCCGGCCTCCAACGGCGTCGCGCCGCGGAGAGGCGTTTCCGTTTCTTAGGGGTAGGGGCGGTGGTGCTCGGCCTATTGTTCGTGGCCATCCTATTCGTCGACATCATCGGCAAGGGCTATACGGCCTTCCAGCAAACCTACATCCGGCTCTCCATCCGGTTCGATCCGGCGCTCATCGATCCCACCGGCGCGCGCGAACACGACGCCCTTTCTCGCGCCGATTACCGGAAGCTGATACGCACTGCGCTCACCGCGCGCTTCCCGGAGGTCTCGGGCCGTCGGGACAAACGGGCACTCTATCAGCTGCTGAGCCCCGGTGCCCCGCAGCAGCTGCGGGAGCGGGTCTTAGCCGATCCCGGACTGATCGGCACCGAGTCGGAGGTCTGGCTACTCGCCGACGATGACATCGACATGCTGGCTAAGGGGCATATCGACCGCGCGGTGCCTGAATCCGAGCGGCGGGTGAAGGACCGAACCCTGGGCTGGGTGGATACCCTGGTCGCGGACGGTCGGTTGGAGAAGCAATTCAACACCCTCTTCTTCACCGCGGGGACCTCCCGCGAGCCCGAGCTGGCCGGCATCGCCGGGGCCCTGATGGGTTCCTTGTACACCCTGGCGTTGACCTTGCTGTTCTCGTTTCCCATCGCCGTGGGTGCAGCCCTCTACCTGGAAGAATTCGCGCCCAAGAACCGCTGGACCGATCTCATCGAGGTCAACATCAACAACCTGGCCGCCGTGCCCTCCATCGTGTTCGGCCTGCTGGGCCTGGCCGTTTTCATCAACTTCTTCGGCGTGCCGCGCTCCACCCCCCTGGTGGGCGCCCTGGTGCTGACCCTGATGACCCTGCCCACCATCATCATCGCCGGCCGCGCGGCCCTCAAGTCGGTGCCGCCGTCGATCCGTGAGGCCGCCCTGGGTGTCGGCGCCTCGCCCCTGCAGACCCGGTTCCATCACGTCCTGCCCTTGGCCATGCCCGGCATGCTGACCGGGACCATCATCGGCATGGCGCAGGCCCTGGGCGAGACCGCACCCTTGCTGATGATCGGCATGATCGCCTTCATCGTCGACATCCCGGGCGGAGTGACGGATCCGGCGACGGTGCTGCCGGTTCAGATCTACTTGTGGGCGGACAGCCCCGAGCGCGGCTTCGTGGAGCGGACCTCGGCGGCCATCATGATATTGCTGGCTTTTCTGATCGCCATGAACCTGACCGCGGTCTTGTTGCGCAAGAAATTCGAACGGCGCTGGTAGGCCACTGGCCCGACGCCGGATTGAATCGAGGTATGAACAATGAGCACGACTGTTGAAGTAGCCACTGAGGATGCCGTCGCTATGACCGCTTCCGACCTGGAGCAGGAGGGCGTGTTCGGGGGCACGGTCGGCGACTATACCGTCAAAGATGCCCGCATGCAGTGCCGGGGCGTCGATGTCTATTACGGAGAAAAGCGCGCCATCAAGCATGTGAGCCTGGACGTCGGAAAGCGCGAGGTGGTGTCCATGATCGGCCCCTCCGGCTGCGGCAAGTCCACCTTTCTGCGCTGCCTCAACCGGATGAACGATGAGATCCCCGGCTGCCGCGTCACCGGCACCATCAAGCTGGACGGCGTCGAGATCTACGATAAAAAGCTGGACGTGGTGCCCCTGCGGGCACAGGTCGGCATGGTATTTCAGAAACCCAACCCTTTCCCCAAATCTATCTACGAGAACGTCGCCTACGGGCCGCGCATCCACGGCCTCACCAACAACAAGGCCGAGCTGGACGAGCTGGTGGCGTCGAGCTTGCGCAAGGCGGGGCTCTGGGACGAGGTCAAGGACCGGCTGGATCAACCCGGAACCGGCCTCTCCGGGGGCCAACAGCAGCGCCTGTGTATTGCCCGCACCATCTCCGTTTCTCCCGAAGTGATCCTGATGGACGAGCCCTGCTCGGCCCTCGACCCCATCGCCACGGCCAAGATCGAGGAGCTGATCGACGAGCTGCGGGAAAACTACAGCATCGCCATCGTGACCCACTCCATGCAGCAGGCGGCTCGGGTGTCCCAGCGTACCGCCTACTTCCATCTCGGCGATCTGGTGGAGGTCGGCGAGACCAACCAAATCTTCACCAGTCCCAACCACAAGCTCACCGAGGACTATATCACCGGCAGATTCGGATGAATCGCTCGCGTTTTTCAGATCAAGCAGGTAGACGGTTAGCCCCTCCTGTTCCAACATATTGCGTCAGAGAAGTTAATCGCCCACTCCCTATCATATGATTCGCGCTATCACATGATTCGCGGTTGGGCATTTTTCTCGTTCCCACGCGCTGCGTGGGAACCTAGTTGCTCCGCGCCGCGGAGAGAATCAGGCCTGTGTCCACCATTCCGTAGACACGGGAACCAAACCCGCCAAGCTCGGATAATTCCGCGCAATTGTTTCCGATTCCGAATGGAGTGCGGCATGACCGAAGTTACCAAGGGCCACACGGTTCGCAAATATGACAAGGAGCTTAGCAACGCCCGCAAGCTGGTGCTGGAAATGGGGGCGCAGGTGCTGGAGCAGGTACGCAAATCCGTCAGCGCCCTGGGCGAGGGGGACATCGGCCTGGCCCGTGAGGTCGTCGATAACGAGCGCAAGATCGATGCTTGCGAGCTCGATATCGACGAGGCCATTTTCGACCTCATCGCTAAGCGTCAGCCGGCTGCCATCGATCTGCGGTTTATCCTTGCCCTGTCCAAGGTCGCTGGCGATCTGGAACGGGCGGGGGACAAGGCCGCACAGATCGCCTGGTGCGCGATCCGACTCATGGGACGGACGAGCCGGCGACCGGCGTCGAAGAAGATACTCCATCATATCCATAGCCTCGACCAGGTCACCCGTCGCTTGCTGGAACGCAGTCTCGATGCCCTTGCCAAGGTCGATGTGGATTTGGCCCTCGATGTGTTCGAAGACGGCTCCCAGCTGGACGACCTGGCCGGACACCAATCGGGTAGAGCAACGGCAGACTCACACGAGATGCTGGAAGACGGTTCCGAGCTGGATGACGGATTCGACGCGGCGATACGCCATGCCATGACCTTCGTGTTCGAAGACACCCAGTTGGTGGGCCAGGTGTTGGACGTCGTCTTCGTCCTGCGCGCCCTTGCCAATATCGGAGACCACGCCGGCAACATCGCCGAGCAGGTGATCTTCATTGCCAAAGGCAAGGACGTGCGTTATCAGAACAAAGAGGTCCTGATCGACGCCCTGCGTGAGCGCAAAGCGTAGCGCGTAGGATGGGCAAAGCAAGCGTCCACCAAACCGATCTCGAGGTTTCGGTCATGGCGAACGACGAGAAGGACAAGGAGAACAAACAAGTCCGTACAATCAACCGATGACTTGATCGCTCTACGTTATTCACGTATCTTGTCTGAAGAATTACGCATGCATACCCTGGTTGAAACGCCTGTCTTCATTCGTCGAGCAGCACAGGCTGGGGTGAGTGAGGCAGAGCTCGACGAAATCAGGTTGCTCATCGCAAACCATCCGAAGGCTGGAGATCCTGTGCCCGGCACTGGTGGAGCGCGAAAACTGCGGTTCGCTGCGAGAGGCAAAGGAAAAAGCGGTGGATACAGAATCATTACCTTTTTCAGCGGTGAAGACATTCCTGTTTTTCTTTTGGATATCTATGCCAAAGGGGAGAAGATTGATCTCAGCCAGAATGAGAAGAATACCCTGAGGGGTGTGCTGCAACGGTTAGCCGAAACTTACCGGAGCAAACAGGATGAGTGAAGCTGGGAAACGTCTGATCGAAAGTGCCGAGCAAGCCCTCGCCTTCGCTGAAGGACAGGCGGAACCTAAGGATTACCGTATCCACATCCCGGGAGAGATCAACGTTCGGTACATCCGCGAGCAGTTTCACATGAGTCAAACGCAGTTCGCACAGGCGTTCGGTTTCAGCGTTCGAACCCTGCAGGAGTGGGAACAGGGCCGGAGCGTTCCACGCGGGGTTTCCAAGCATTTTCTCCTCGTGCTGCAAAAGGAGCCGGAAGCAGTTCAACGCGCGTTGAGGAATTATAGACTCGAGGGCAACACCCAGGAATCGACTAGCACAGGGCATAGGCCGATTCCGAGGCAGGAGAGTTCTCAGAAATTGAACCTGGCTCCTTTCCCCTTTTTCCCCGTGAATTAAAATCTGGTAGTGGTAAATTCACAAGTGTTAACGTAAAGAGATTCGTCTTTTTGATCCCCTCTCCCCAACCCTCTCCCGGAGGGAGAGGGGGTATAGCGGCCAGTGCCGTTGGTCATGTTACAACTTAGATATTAACCACTACCGAAAAATCTAAAGCTGGATCTCATGATGGTGCAGGGGATAGCCGTGATCCCGGTAATACACATAGCGTTTTCTACCGGTTTCGCGCACGTTCGAGTCTTGGTCGATCAGCTCGCAGAGGCGCTCGAAGCGCTCGAAGAAGGCGGGTACTTCCAGGGAGAGGTTGATCAGGACCTGGTTCTCTTCTCCCGGATCCTCACCGTGACCGATCAGGATCGGTGTGAGCGCGCGGTCGCTGTCGTTCACCAGCCCATGGGGGAGAAAGCTTTGCTGCCGGAAGGTCCAGAGCAAACGGTCGAGGTGGCGCGCCTGTTCGCGGTCCGGGACCTGAATGAGGGTACGTTGTCCGGTCCCGTAGATGCGCTCTACCAGGCGGCAGGCGAGGAGGAAGCGGTCACCGCGACTCGGTTCCTTGAGGGAATAGAAATCGATGCGGGTCATTTGAGTTGGCCGCTGCGCTTGAGGATGAGCTCGGTCAGCAGGGATACCGGCCGCCCGGTGGCGCCCTTCTTCTTGCCGCTGCGCCAGGCGATGCCGGCGATGTCCAGGTGCGCCCAGGGGTACTGCTTGGTGTAGCGTGAGAGGAAGCAGGCGGCGGTGATGGCACCGCCCCAGCGGCTGTTGCCGATGTTGGCCATATCGGCGAAATTGCTGTCGAGCTCCTCCTGGTAGTCGTCCCACAGGGGCAGGCGCCAAGTGCGGTCACCGGCGGCTTCACCGGCGGCGAGGATTTCCGCTGCAAGCTGCTCATCCTGGGTGAACAGACCGCTCGGATGCTTGCCGAGGGCGACGACACAGGCGCCGGTGAGGGTCGCCATGTCGATCACGACGGCGGGATCGAAGCGCTCACAGTAGGTCAGGGCATCGCACAGGATGAGTCGGCCCTCCGCATCCGTGTTCAGGATCTCGATGGTCTGGCCTGACATACTGGTGACGATGTCCCCCGGCTTGTTGGCGTCACCATCCGGCAGGTTCTCGGAGGCCGGGACGACCCCGACCAGGTTGAGGGGAAGCGCCAGCTCCAGGGCGCCGAGCATGGCCCCGAAGACGCTCGCCCCGCCGCACATGTCGAATTTCATCTCGTCCATGTCGGAGGCGGGCTTGATCGAGATCCCGCCGGCGTCGAAGGTGAGACCCTTGCCGACCAGGACCACCGGCTTGGCGTCTTGCGCGCCGCCCCGATACTCCATCAGGATGAGCTTGGCGGGCTGGCGACTGCCGCGGGAGACCGAAAGCAGGGCGCCCATGCCGAGCGCTTCTAAGTCTTTTTCTTCGAGGATCTCTACCCGCAGCTCGGGGTAGTCCTTGCCCAGATCGATGGCCTTATCCGCAAGGTATGCGGGTGTGCAGATGTTACCCGGTAGATTACTCAGGTCCTTCGCCAAGGCGACCCCCCGGGCGATGGCGCCGCCGTGGTGGACTGCTTCTTGGGCGGTCTGGGTATCCTGTTTCTCCGCTATCCAGAGATCGAGGCGCTTGAGTGGAAAGCGCGGGGCTTTTTTCTCTTGCTTGGTCTGGTCATAGTGGTAGACGCTGTCGGCACAGGTGGTCACGGCGTCGCGCACGGTGCGATAGCGGGTCATGCCTGCGGGGATGACCTCCGGCAAGGTGCATAGGGCCGTGGTGATGCGGGTGTCGTTGAGCAGGGTCACCGCAGCCGCCAGGGCCTTGCGATAGCTGCGGCGGTTGAATTCCTTGCGTTTGCCGCAGCCGATCAGGAGGACCCGCTCGCAACTGACGCCGGGTATGCCGTAGAGCATCAGGGTCCGGCCGGTCTCGCCGTCCATGTCGCCTTTGCGCAGGATATCGCTCAGATGGCCGCCGCTGGCCTTGTCGATGACCTCGGCGGGTTCGGAAAGCTTGTGTTTCTCGAACACCCCGAGGATCAGACAAGGGGTCTTTTGTCCGGCCAGGTCGCCGCGTTTGATCTTGAATTCCATGGTTACTCCATCGGCTATGAGGATAGATCAGGATCCACCCGCCAGCCGGAATCAGAGAGGCAGTGATAAGATGCGTACTGGTGAGAAGTCTACAAGATTCCGGCGGTAACGGCAGCTACGGGTCGCTGGGACCTATTGACATTTGGGAATTCTCGTTTGCCGCAAATGAACGCAAATCGGTCGAAATCGGCTCACCATCCTCGAGGGCCTTTCACCTCGTTATATTTATTTGCGTCCATTGGCGTTGATTTGCGGCGAACGCTTCCGTGAAGATCCTCGATCGCTATCTGGCCGGTGCCGTCATCATCGGCACGCTTGTGACCCTGGGGGTGCTGTTGCCGTTAATGGGGTTTTTCCTCCTTGCCGACGAGATGGACGAGGTGGGAGAAAACGGCTATCAGCTCGCGGATGCCTTGCTGTTCGTGGCCCTGATCATGCCGCGGCATACCTATCAGCTCTTTCCGATCGCGACCCTGATCGGCGCCCTCGTAGGCCTGGGCTCTCTGGCGAGTCGCTCGGAACTGGTCGCCATACGGGCGGCGGGGGTGTCGATCGGGTACATCGTCTATGCCGCAATCAAGGGGGGGCTCCTGCTGGCGTTGGTCGCCGTGGCGGTAGGCGAGGGAGTCGCGCCGATTGCGGAGCAGAAGGCGCTGCAATGGCGTTCCGAGGCCCAGTCCGGCCAGGTTACGCTCAAATCGGAGCATGGATTCTGGGCCCGGGATGGTCGTGCCTACATCTATATTCAGGAGATCCTGTCCGGCGCGCAGCTGCGCGACATCCATATCTACGAGTTCGACGAGGAACGGCATCTGAGCCGGGTGACGCGCGCCGAGCATGCCGGATATGTAAAGGGAAGCTGGATACTGCAGGGGATCTTCCGCAGCACGATCGACAATGAGCGCATCAAGACCAGTCACCTTGCCCAGGCCGACTGGAATTCACTGCTGGACCCGGGATTGTTGAAGATTATCGTCGTCGAACCCCATGTGCTCCCGATCTGGGGGCTGCTGCGGTATGTCCGGTATATGGCGGCAAACGGTCAGGACGCCCGCCCCTACGAGGTGGTCTTCTGGGGTAAGGCGATCCATCCTTTTTTGATTCCGGCCATGATCTTCGTCTCCATTCCCATTTTGGTCGGTTCGGCGCGCACCAGCGGTTTTGGGGCGCGCATGCTCTTGGGTGTAGTGGTGGGTATCGCCTTCTATCTGGTCAGCCGCACCTTCGCTTATTTCGCGCTCCTGTATGGAATGAACCCCCTGGTTGCGACCCTGATTCCGCCCTTTGCATTCCTTGCGGTTGCCTTTTGGGTATTGAAGCGGGCCGGGTAGCGGCAATTGCGACTTCGGCAGCGGTGGGGGAGAGAACAGAGCGGACGCTTTCAGCTACCAGTTGCTGGAAGCCGGTGACTGGTAGCCGGTAGCTGGCAGCTGGCAGCTGGCGACTGATAAGCCGCAAAGGTTTCCTGTCCTGAAACTGTCTGAACCGGTTGGTTTTCACCGACGCGCTACTTATGCTGTCGAGATGATGGACGAGTGTAACAAATCCGCAATTGCACGGCGGTTTCGTGGATTCCTGCCGGTGGTGGTGGATGTGGAAACGGGGGGGTTCGACCCCCAGCAACATGCCTTGCTGGAGATAGCGGCCAGTATCATTCACATGGACGACGATGGCCTGCTGGTACCTGCCCCGACCCTGTCCTGTCACGTGCTGCCGTTCATCGGTGCCGAGATAGATCCACGGGCGCTGGCCTTCAACGGTATCGACCCGGATCATCCGTTCCGCGACGCGGTTCCGGAGCGGGAGGCACTCACCCATATCCTCACCCCCATCCGCAATGCGGTGAAGGCATCCGGGTGTAATCGCGCTATCCTGGTCGGACACAATGCTGCCTTTGATCTGGGATTCATCAAGGCCGCCGTAGAGCGCACCAACTTCAAGCGCAGCCCGTTCCACGCCTTCAGCGTCTTCGATACCGTGTCCCTGGCAGGGCTTGCCTATGGGCAGACGGTCCTGGCCCAAGCCGCTCAGGCGGCGGGCCTGGGCTGGAAGAGCAGCGAGGCACACACGGCCATCTATGACGTGGAGCAGACGGCCAGGCTGTTCTGCGGGATCGTCAACCGGTGGCGGGAGCTGGCTCCGAATCGCCCGTGGGAGACGGCCCAGTCTCCCTGATTGACTGTAGGGTCCGCTGTGCGGACCGCTGGGATGTTGCGGCCATCCAGCCTGTGAAAACCGTTGGTCAGTGCAGATAACAACCAGAAAGAGAACCACGGATGAACACGGATCAACACGGATGGAGACCAATCCGTGTTGATCCGTGTCCATCCGTGGTTCGAGATAGCGAGGATCAGATAGTTTGTTTTCTCGGATTGTGCCGTGTGGCAGTATAATTTTCCTCGGCTCTTCGATGGATTCCGGACGCTTCCATTTACGCCCCGATGATGCACAAGCATGCGTCCCCGGCGTTTTTCGCCGTCTGGCCGCCCTGCTCTACGACCTGGTGCTCCTGCTCGGCGTGCTCATGATCGCGGTCACCTTCCTGATCGTCCCCTATTACTTCGCCGCGGGCGTGCCCTTCCCCCACGATGAGTACTTCCACCGTTTCGGGTTGCGCCTTTACCTGGTTACAATGATCGCCCTGTTTTTCATGTTCTTCTGGATCCGCGGCGGTCAGACGCTCGGTATGCGCACCTGGCACTTGCGACTCGTACGCGCAGACGGTTCCCCCCTTAAGCCCCGCGACGCCCTCATGCGACTGGTATGGGCAACGCTCTGCCTCGCGCCGGCCGGTGCCGGCCTGCTGTGGATGCTGTTCGATCGGGACCGCTTGACCTGTTACGACCGGCTCTCCCGTACCAGACCGATCAGGGTGCAGGACTGATCGGCCACGAGCCCGGCGGTTTGCTAGGGCCTGTTGATATATTCGAGATGCCCTTGAATCAGCTAGGGAAAAGCCTAATATGGCCCATATTACGACTCGATACTATTTTCAAGGTATATCCCAATGAGTGCAGAAACTGCTGTTGAGACTCCCCTGGAATTCACGTCTGCGGCGGCAGCTAAGGTCGCCCAGCTGGTCAAGGACGAGGGAAATCCCAATCTGATGTTGCGGGTTTACATCCAAGGAGGCGGTTGTTCCGGGTTCCAATACGGCTTCACCTTCGAAGAGCAGGTCCAGGATGGGGATACCGAAGTGACCACAGACGGCGTCAAGCTGCTGGTCGATCCCATGAGCATGCAGTACCTCACCGGTGCGGAGATCGACTATACGGAGGGTCTACAGGGCGCCCAGTTCGTCATTCGCAATCCAAACGCAACCACCACCTGCGGTTGTGGGTCTTCCTTCTCCGCTTGAACGCTCAAGCCCGAAAATCCATCAGCGCGTGGCTGCTGCCGGTGCTCGACCGCTGCCACGGATAGGTTACTGTAACCTTGGGCTTGCGATCTCGCTGGTGCAGCTGGCTCGCATCCTCCTTCTGGGATGGGGCCTGGTGGCGCTCGGGCCGGCATCCGCCCAGGGGCACGCCCCCCGGGAACCCGCCCAGGCCGCGCCGTCCTTCGAACAGTCCCTGACCCAGCTCCTCGACCCTTCCTTCAAGGTCAAATCCGCCGCCGTCGATGCCATCGCCGCTGGCGGTGATGAGCGGGCACCGCAAGCACTCGCGGCCCTGCTGAGCGGCAGGCTCTTCTACCGCAAATCCGACCGACGCGTCGTCTACGCCGAGCGGCGAACCAACGGCTATCGAATCACCGACGTGCTCAGCGGCGAGCCGCTGGGAGACGTCGGACGGCACCACATAAAGAAAACCGGCATCAACAACAAGCTGCGCCGGCAACTACGGGCCGCCATCGCGGGTCTGGCGCTGGACCATGTAGAGCCCAAAGTTCGCCTGGATGCGGTGCGGAGAATGATGTCCGATCCGGACCCGAACCTCGCGCCCCGGCTCCAAGCGCGTCTGGACCTGGAGCAGGACGCGGCAGTGCGCGAGGCCCTGGAACAGACGCTTGCCGTCACGGATCTCGCAAGCCCGGACGCGAAGGTGCGCCTGGCCGCGGTAGGGGCGCTTAGGGGCAACCTGGAGCCGGTCGTCCGCAACCGCCTCTCCACCCTGCGGGAACAGGACGAGTACCCGGAGATAAAATCGGCAGCGACCCAAGCCCTGGCGGACATCGAGCGCAAGCTCACGCTCTACGCTAGGGCCGAGACCCTGTTCTTCGGCCTGAGCCTGGGGTCCGTCCTGGTGCTGGCCGCCATCGGACTCGCCATCACCTTCGGGGTCATGGGCGTCATCAACATGGCCCACGGGGAGCTCATCATGCTTGGCGCCTATACCACCTATCTGGTGCAGCAGGCCATGCCTAACGCCGGCGAGTATTCCCTGCTCGTTGCCATTCCCGCGGCCTTTCTGGTCGCCGGGGCCTTCGGCGTAGTCATCGAGCAGCTAGTGATCCGGTTCCTCTACGGTCGGCCGCTGGAGACCCTGCTGGCCACCTTCGGCGTCAGCCTGATCCTGCAGCAACTGGTGCGTACCACCATCTCGGCCCAGAACGTGGCAGTGGAGAATCCGGTCTGGATGAGCGGGTCCCTCCAGATCAATCCCGCCCTGAGCCTGACCTACAATCGGATCTACGTCATCCTGTTTACCCTCCTGGTCTTCCTGGGTCTGCTGCTGATCCTGAAGCGCACGACCCTGGGGCTACAGGTGCGGGCGGTATCCCAGAACCGGGCCATGGCCCGCGCCATGGGGGTCCGCTCCGCGCGGGTGGACGCCTTGACCTTCGGATTAGGGGCCGGTGTCGCCGGGGTTGCCGGCGTCGCCCTGTCCCAGCTCACCAATGTGGGCCCCAATATGGGGCAGGCCTACATCATCGACGCCTTCATGGTCGTGGTGTTCGGTGGGGTCGGAAACCTGTGGGGAACCCTGATCGGCGGCCTGACCCTGGGGGTCGCCAACAAGCTCCTGGAGCCCTGGGCCGGCGCCGTGCTGGCCAAGATCCTGGTGCTGGTATTCATCATCCTGTTCATCCAGAAACGCCCGCGGGGGCTGTTCCCGCAGCGCGGTCGGGCAGCGGAGGCTTGATGAACTGTAAAGGCGCGATGGAGTAATCGCACATGAAGCCCCGCAGACGAGGCAGGACCATTTTTTTGACTGTCACCGGCACCCTTCTGGTAATGCTCGCCGCATTCTGGTGGTTCATCACCCTCATTTTCGACGAATCACGCGACATCCAACGCTGCTCACTTGCGTACTAGATCCTGGTACCGGACAGCATCCACCGCCTGCCGCTGGACTATTGCATCGGACCCGCCCGCTACCACTATAGTGCTGGCGATGGGCTCCAGTTCCCGAGGTTTGAGCGTTTCTGCCATACGTCCGATTCGGCTGCTGCCATTGCCCATTACCAGACTCTATTCCTGGCGTGGGGCTATCGGGGGCCAAAGCGACGAACTGGTTTTCATAATTGGGAATACCTCCTTTTCGATCAGGACGACCATGCACTCGAGCTTTCGACTAGGGCACCGGATCAATTCGAAATCATCTATCTGTGGTAGGAGTAACCGATGTCGAATCGTGATGATATAAAAAATGACCGCCTCATCTACACCTGCAACTGTGGTTGGATCGATCTGGGCCATCGGAGTAATCACACATGAAGCCCCGCAAACGAGGTAGAATCATTTTTCTAACCGCCGGTATCCTGGTAACTATCGTTGCAGCCGGGTGGCTCTTTCTGCTCGGTTTTGGCGATTCAGACAACATCCACCGTTACTCGCTAAGATACTGGCTCCTGGTGCCGGATAGCATGCGTCACCTACCGTTGGACCATTGCACCGCCCCCCCTCGCTACTACTATAGTATGGCCGAGGGGAATGCACCCCTTAGGGTGAGGCGTTACTGCCGTACGTCCGATCCAGCCACCGCCATCGCCCATTACCAAGCTTTGCTTCTGGAGCGAGGCTATCGGGGACCGGAGCGAGAAATCGGACCTTATGGTAGAGAACACCTTTATTTCCATCAGGACGATCATGTGCTCAAGCTTTTGACCAGAGCACCGGACGAATTCGCACTCATCTATGTGTGGTGGCCACCTTGAAAAATAGGTGTTTTCACCGATCAAATGACTTTAACCCATTGATTATTCATATGTGCCATTTACGAAAACCGTATTTTTCAATGTGCCCTGGTGGGAGTAACCGATGTCGAATCGTGATGACATTAAAGATGAACGCCTCATCTACACCTGCAACTGTGGTTGGATCGATCTGGATCACATGGAGGACAGCGCTAAATATGAATTCGTCGGTGCCAAGAATCTCTGGAAGCAGATCCGGGGCGGCGATCTTCCACCGGGGGTCGATCCCCGCAGGCTCTATGACCGCCCTGGTCCGGGCTGTTTCCCCTATGTGGACCCGCGGGAAAGGTGCGCCCGTTTTCACGACGGCGACCCGGGATACAAGGTCACCTACAGACAGGGCATGAGTCACAAACGTATCAAGCCCGTCAGGGCTGGTATTGAGCGCAGCTATCTGGTCCGCTACGGACTCACCCCGCAGGAAAAGCGCGTGGTAGCCTTGGCCATCTTCATGGAGGTTTCGGTAATGTTCGAGGGGTTCCAGGGCAGCTTTCCCTGGAGGGTCGCTACCAACAGCGGATTCAGCCAAGAGGACCTGGTCTCCAATCTGCTTAGCTTCTATATCGCAGTCGACGGCTACGACCTGGACCAGGTGGAGACTATCTGTAAGAAGGTCTCGACAGAGGTGGCCCTCGCTATCTGGGATCGGGAAGGCAGTGTGGAAGAGAACAAAAACCCGACCTTCGAGCCCGCCTTCGCCAAGGAGCCCGGCGCCGAGTGCACCGACAGCGAGCAGATCTTCCCCAAAGCATTCACCAAGATTCGGCCCGCCATCAAGGGCGGAAACTTCATCGATTTTCCGAGCCTGTTGAGCGTCCCTGGTTCGTGGTCCATCTGGCGGGACTGAGGCTTCCTTTACCGATCGTTTATCTCGCCTCGACCCGGCAGCCGGATGCCATCACCGCGTCCCGACAAGCATCCGAATTCGGAACCCAAGCCTCGTAGGGTCCGCTGTGCGGACCATGGGCAACCTCGGTGGCATTGAAGTCGAAGTGCGGACATCTCGTCCGCAGGGAATAGATGATTTGCTTTTCAAAATGAGCTTTTCGTTGAGTGAAGGTTGAAAAATGGGGTTTATCAGGGCATTGAAAGGCGACACCGGCGGGCAGATCATGCTGTTCCTGCTGGGTCTGGTCGCTATTGTGGTACCCATCCTGAACCTGGGGGTGCCGGCGTCGAGTCCCTGGTATCTGTCCACCTATACGGTCACTCTGCTAGGCAAGTACCTGACCTATGCCCTGCTGGCGGTGGCAGTGGATCTGGTCTGGGGCTATCTCGGGATCCTGAGCCTGGGCCATGGGGCCTTCTTCGCCCTCGGCGGCTATATGATGGGCATGTATTTGATGCGGCAGATCGGAGAGCGGGGCGTCTACGGCAATCCGGAGCTGCCGGACTTTATGGTCTTTCTCGACTGGTCGGAGCTGCCCTGGTTCTGGTACGGCTTCGACCAATTCTGGTTTGCCGCCCTGATGGTGGTGCTGGTGCCGGGGCTACTGGCCTTCGTCTTCGGTTGGCTGGCCTTTCGCTCCCGGGTCACAGGAGTCTATCTGTCCATTATCACCCAGGCCCTCACCTATGCCCTGATGCTGGCCTTCTTTCGCAACGAGATGGGTTTCGGCGGCAATAACGGCTTGACCGACTTCAAGGATATTCTAGGCTTCGACCTGCGTAGCGACGGCACCCGGATCGGTCTCTTCCTCGCCTCCGCCGCCGCCCTCGCCCTGGGCTACCTGGCCTGCCGCTTTGTCGTCAGCTCCCGCTTGGGCCGGGTGGCGGTCGCCATCCGCGACGCCGAGGCGCGCGTCCGCTTCCTCGGCTACCGGGTCGAACGAGTCAAGCTCTGGATCTTCGGCTTCTCCGCCGCATTGGCCGGCGTGGCTGGTGCCCTCTATGTGCCCCAGGTCGGCATCATCAATCCGGGGGAGTTCGCGCCGCTCAATTCCATCGAGCTGGTGATCTGGGTCGCCATCGGTGGGCGCTTCACCCTCTATGGCGCCGTGCTGGGGGCCATCCTGGTCAACTACGCCAAGACCTATTTCACCGGCGTCATGCCCGAGGCCTGGCTGTTTGCGCTGGGCGGCCTGTTCGTACTGGTGACCCTGCTCCTGCCTAAGGGGATCGTGGGCCTGTTCGCGCGCCGCAAGCGCTCCACCGCACAACCGGCGGATGTCACCCCATGAAGGCCCTGCGGCAAATTCAAAAGGCCATGCGCCGGGATCGCCAATTCGGCCTCATGCATTCGGCGCGGGACATGGCGCCGGACGTCAGCCATGGTGAGCTCCTGTATCTGGAAGACCTCAACCTCAGCTTCGATGGCTTCAAGGCCATCGACGACCTGAGCTTCTACCTGGAGGCCGGCGAGCTGCGCTGCGTTATCGGCCCCAACGGCGCCGGCAAGACCACCATGATGGACATCATCACCGGCAAGACCCGCCCGGACTCCGGCAGCGCCTCCTTCGGCCTCAACATCGACTTACTGGAGCTGTCCGAGTCCGAGATCGCCGAGATCGGCATCGGACGCAAGTTCCAAAAACCCACCGTATTCGAGTGCCACCGGGTGATCGAAAACCTGGAGCTGGCCATGGCCGGCGACAAGCGCGTGTTCCCCACTCTGTTCGCCAAGCTGACCGGCGAGCAGCGAGATCGTATCGACGACGTGCTTGGTATCATTGGGCTCACGGAGCATGCCTACCGGGACGCCGGCGCCCTCTCCCACGGCCAGAAACAGTGGTTAGAGATCGGCATGCTACTGATGCAGGACCCCCTCCTGCTGTTGGTGGACGAGCCCGTGGCCGGGATGACCCACCAGGAGATGGACCGTACCGCGGAGCTACTCCGGTCCTTGGCGGGCAACCACTCGGTGGTCGTCGTCGAGCACGACATGGAATTCGTCCGTGCCATCGCCAAGCGGGTGACCGTCCTGCACCGGGGCCGTGTGCTGGCGGAAGGGACCATGGACCAGATACAGAATGACCCCAAGGTGATCGAGGTCTACCTGGGCGAGTGAACGCCTTTTCCTGCACCAGTAGATTGAGTATGGGAAAAATGATCCGGGCTTCGATTTCTAACGCCGACCGCGGAGAGAGATGTGGAATTTGACACGGAATGTCAGGTCCCAGATAATTATACTTGTTAATCTGAGGTTAAACTCGCTAGATATCTATTCAGATATCTACTTACGGCAGTAGAGCTATCTATTGCATGTTGCGCAACAAAGACAATGTAGAGGTATATGATGAAAGACTCCAAGAAAGACAATATCGAGTCCAAGCACACATCTACGCTTGATACGGCGAATAGAATAGCAATGTGGGTGATCATACTTTCCTTTGGTTCTATCTTAATGTTAGGATTAGTGTTAGGATTGGCACCATTATATATAATGAGAAATACACGTATATTTCTTACATCAGATGTAAAAAATATAAAAGATTTAATGAGTACCTTTTTTGACTTCAGCTATTCCCTTTTACCAGTTATTGGTGCATGGATGGGGGCTGTTATAGCATATTATTTCTCCAGAGATAACTTCGAATCTGCTGCCAAAAGCACAGGAGAATTGGTTAGACAGCTAAAGCCTGAGGAAATATTACGAAAAACAGGGGTAACAGAAGCAATGGTGCCAATGGATCAGATCAAATTAACCGAGCAAAAGACTGATAGTAAGATTCAGGATGTAATTAAAGAAATGGATGAGAAAAATGCTAACAGGCTTCCGATATTCGGAAAGAATCGAGAGGCCAAATATATCCTCCACAAAAGCATACTTCATCAATTTATGATCGAATGCGATTCGCCGGAAAACCCCATGAAAGACTTGACTCTTCAAAGTCTTTTGGACAATCCAAAATATAAGCCAATTGCTGAGGCCTTTTGTGTGCTTCCTGAAAGTGCAACGCTGGCTGACGCAAAGCGTGTGATAGATCAGACCGAAAATTGCTCTGATGTATTTATCACAAAGACAGGCCAGAAAACCGATCCAGTCACTGGTTGGCTCACAAACGTTGGTGTGCTATCACATCTGCCTGCATCGTAATGCATAATCCCGCTTATTCAGCCGACGCAAAAAGTCGCGCGGCTGATTAGCGCGTCAGGTATACCCATCACCCATGGGTAGGGGTTAAGCTTTAAGTTGTGTGTTGGGCATGCCGCCGTCTAAAGATGCGGTTCGCCGCCGGGCGCGTCCCACGCCCGGCGGCTCACCACATCCTACCGGCTTTGTCCAACCTACGAGCTTCGCCCCGCTCCCACCGGAAGAGAGCCTGCGCCGAGCGCGGAATCAAAATGAGCCAAGTAGATACATCGATAACCCATATTACCGAAGCTAAGGGTAATGTTTTCGCACAAACTCGGACCCCATAAAGCGGCGCTCCTTTGTCGCACCGCTTTATGAGTACGGATCATGCCGGCAATACCTCAAGACACGCAGATCGGCGCCGAACCGGCGGATTTCTTCTTTGACGTGGAGGAGCTCCATGCCCTAGCCGACGGCGCCCTCATCAAGAAGGCCCTGCGTCATGCCCGCGACAACCGCGTGACTCAGGTCGCCTTTGTCAGTGGCGAGCTGGTCGCTACTGTGGAGGACGCGGATCGGGAAGAACAGTTGGACCTACGCCTGGGCTACGACGCCGACGGCAATCTGTGGTCGAGCTGCGATTGCGACGACTCCGGCATCTGCCTCCATGCGCTGGCGGCGCTCCTGGCCTATGGTACCGCCGGTGACCTGGACGGCCAGCTCAACGATGCCCTGACGGCAGCCATCGAGGAGCGCGCCAAGCGCGGCCGTACCGAGGTACGGGTCGAGCCCCTGTCTGGGGAGCCCTGGTTCGGTATCTGGCGGGCCCGCTCCATCGCCGCCGCCGGCAGTCATTTCCAGACTACCTACCAGGTTCAGATCCGCTCCTTGACCAAGCGTGCCAATCACTGTACCTGCCCCGACTTTGCGACCAATCAGCTGGGTACCTGCAAGCACATCGAGGCGGTCATCCACCGGATCGGCAAGCGCAAGGATTGCGCGGCCATCCGGCACCAGCCGCCGCCGCTGCCCTATATCTACCTGGATTGGGACAGTGAGGACGCGCCACGCATCCGACTCCACCGTGGCAATGAGCTCGCCGCCCACTTGAGTCCCCTGCTCGCCCGCCACTTCGATACCGGTGGTGCCTTCACCGGCCGCCTGCCCGACGACTTTCTGCGCTTCGCGGAACAGGCGGGCGGTGACGAGAACCTGCTGATCGGCGACGATGCGCTCGGCTTCGCCCGCCGCATCGCCGATGATGCCGCCCGCGAGCTGCGCGCCCGGGAGATCGGCCAGCGCATCCGCGAGAGTGGCGGCCGGTTGCCCGACATTCGGGCCCGCCTCTATCCGTATCAGGTCGACGGGGTCGCCTTCCTCGCCGGGCGCGGGCGGGCGCTGCTGGCGGACGATATGGGTCTAGGCAAGACCTTGCAGGCCATTGCCGCGGCCTACTGGCTGCACCGCCAGGATGCGGTCGAGAAGGTGTTGATCGTGTGTCCGGCGTCGCTCAAGTTTCAATGGGCACGGGAGATCGAGCGTTTCACCGGCGCGCAGGCCCATTTGGTCCAGGGACCCGTGGCTGCGCGGTCGGTTCAGTACCGCAAGGGCTCCGGGTTCTATGTCATCAACTACGAGTTGGTATTGCGGGATCTGAGCCCGATCAACGAAACCCTGGCCCCGGACCTGCTGATCCTGGACGAGGCACAACGGATCAAGAACTGGCGCACCAAGATCGCCGCCGCCATCAAGCGTATCCCATCGCGTTACGCCTTCGTACTCAGCGGCACACCGCTGGAGAACCGCCTCGAAGACCTCTACAGCCTGATGCAGGTAGTCGATGCGCGGGTGTTGGGGCCCTTGTGGCGCTATCTGGTGGACTTCCATATCACTGACGAGCGCGGCAAGGTGCTCGGCTACCGCAACCTCTCGGAGCTGCGCCGGCGCCTACAGCCGGTGATGCTGCGCCGAGATCGTGCCCTGGTAAGAGATCAGCTGCCGGACCGTATCGAGCAACGCCGGGACGTGGCCATGTCACCGCCCCAGATCGAGCTCCACGACGAGGCCCTGGCCACTGCGGCACGCCTGGCCCAAATCCTCAAACGTCGCCCCCTGACCCCGGTCGAGCAGAACCGCATGATGGCCGCCCTGCAGCGGGCACGCATGGCCTGCAACGCCGCCGGGCTGGTCGACAAGACCACGCCGGGATCGCCCAAGCTCGACGAGCTGGCCAGTATCTTGGAAGAGACCTGCCAACTGGCCGGGCTCAAGGCCGTGGTCTTCTCCCAGTGGGCCCAGATGGGGGAGCTAGTCGAGCTCCGGGTTAAGCGTATGGGCCTGGGCTGTGTGCGGCTGCACGGCGGTGTGCCCAGCGCCAAGCGCGGCGACCTGATGGACCGCTTCTGCGATGACGAGGCGTGCCAGGTCTTCATCTCTACCGACGCCGGCGGCACGGGTTTGAACCTGCAGAGCGCCTCGGTGCTGATCAACCTGGATATCCCCTGGAACCCGGCAATACTGGACCAGCGCGTCGCCCGCGTCCACCGCCTGGGACAATCAAGCAAGGTCCAGGTACTCCACCTGGTGGCACCGGATTCCTATGAGGAGCAGGTGCTGGGATTGATCCAAGGGAAACGCAATCTGTTCGACAATGTAATGGACTCGGACGCCACCGAAGACGTGGTAGGCGTCTCCAAGCGCCTCGCGGAGGTCCTGGCGGAGGACCTGGCCGGAACCCTGGAGGAACCTGAGGCGCTGCCACCCGCAGACCGGATACCAATCGTCGCGGAGGACACCGCGCCAACCCCGGCGGATCACCCACCACTGACTGCGAGCGGGCAATCGGCCTTATCCGGCGCAGCCGACGCTGGTACCGCCGAAGAGGTCAGGCGCTGTGTCCTCGAGCTTCAGCACGCGCTGGGCCCGGGTATCGAGCGCATCCTCGGCGCGCAGGGTGGCCTGCTGGTGGTCATGGATGCGGTCGACGATGATGCCGACGCGCGCGCGGCCGCTATCTCGCAACAGGTCCCCATCGCGCTCATCGACCGGCGCACCTTGCAGGGATTGCAGCGCCTGGGTATCGCATCGCCTGCGAACGGTGCGCAGAGCCTCTACCAGGCCCCGCAGCAGCCCGCCGCGGCCCAACCCGCGCTGGTGCGCCGGGCCCGCCAGAAGTTGGAAGCCGCCGAGGTGCTGCTACGCCAGGACTGCCCCGCCCCCGCTGGTGAGCTGCTGCTCGGCGCGTTACTCTGCGCCGCCGCCCTACGCTGTGAGGCCAAGGCACCGCCCGAGCCCCACACGGCCGGAGTCTGGCTGTATGCGAACGCCCTGCCCTCCGGTAAGCTCCAACCGGACGACGCGGCCCTGATCATGCGCGCCGTCGCCCTTGCCCAAGCCGAGGACCAGGCCCCGCCGGACCTGCTTGCGGCACTCGCTTCCGATGCGGCCCGGTTCGTTGAGGATACGGCCGATAACCAGACAGCTTCTGAATCCGGGGCCATTACAGGTTGCCGGAGCCAGCAGACATCAGGACAATATTCGCTTCGATGATCGGATCAGCAGCGTTTCGTATATGGAATATGCCTCACTGAGCAGACTGCTGGCCTCGGCGTCCTGGGTGGTGCCGTTGCGGATTTCGAACCTGTTTGTCAGCTCGGTCTGCGGTGGAATATCCAATAGCTTGCAAATGCCGCTCCAGACTTCGGACGACTGCTCGCATAAGCGTTCGTAGCATACAAAGACACAGTGTTTGTCATTCTCGGATACTTGTTCCATTAAAAATCGATATACGCCAACCCACTGTGCCAGCCAGTATTCCAATGCAGTTGGAACATGTTTTGTACCGCTTGCCGCGCCCCATTCGAACGGCCGGTGATCACGACCAAACTCATGGTGCACGAGCCATGTCATATACCTCTGTGCAAACCTGTCATAGCGGTTCCGATCGATGAATCTACGATGCTGCGTCAGCAAAGACCGTGCTTGCTTGATAGGGTCACGAAAGGGTACAAGTATTATCGCGTTGGGAAATATGCTCGGTAATCCAGCCAAGCGCAACACATTGTTGTTGTTCTTCGAGAGATAGCGCGTTTTGTTGTACCTTTGATTTATCAGATCGACATAAACACGAAAGGCTGCAACGGATTCATCCGCCAGTTGGACACTTACGAGCCTGTCCTCGCGTATGTAATCTCCCCCGAATACGCGCCAAAAAACCTCCTCCAAGGCTTCGGGACTGTCAAAGCCGATTTGAATTCCATCACCGTGGGCCCTCTCGATATCATCTCCGTGACGTTGAGAGCTCCTGGTAACCTTAGCCCAGGTATTGGGAGCCAGTACAAACGGCATATCCCGATAGGTCAAGGAGCTGAATTCCTTAGAATCGTAAAGTGCCTGCATGAGCATCGTTGTACCGGACCTTGCAAGGCCACTCACAAACACATGCTTCGCTTGGATGGACTCGATTGGTTTCTTGGAGAAGAGTTTTCGTTCTATATCAAAACTGGTTTCAAGGATTGCCGCATTACTCAGCGCCAACCGATGGAGGACCCGTGATGGAAAATCATACATTGAACCGACCAACTGTCCATTAGTTACATTGTGAATTCCAGTCTTCAACTTTGCGTGGAGAGAGTCGGGTAATGTTTATCAACCCGAGGTTTTTTCCCGGTCCAACCCTGTTCTCAAAGATAAACATCGGTTTGCCTGATAGATGGCCTACCACGACACGCCCATTGTCCTCATCTGCGAACACCAACAGGTTGTTATCGTCATCAAACTCAAAGTTTCCTTTCGCGCGCATTGTTACGCCCCAGGTTTTCAGATCGAACAAAACCGATCGAGAGTGATCCTTCACCCCGAGTGTGACGATCCGCGGGTTAGGCCCTGAGTTCGCAAATGGATTGTTATCAAAGACGGCAATATAGCCCCGCTGAAAGGTCGCATCATGTTGGCTTGACGTGAGGCCATAGCGATACCACAGGATCTTGGATGTTTTGGGTCTGAATACGAAAACCAGGTTCAGACGTCGCAAGCTGATCAACAGATCTCCTGCCTCGAAGTCATCGAAGCTATCCGCAAGGTCCCGGGACAAGACATCAACCTTATTAGGGTGAAATAACTCGGCCCGGGTAATGTGCAACGGATATTCACCCGCGGAGACAGGGGGCGCTTTAAATGCATCGAAAATAGCCAGGTCCTGGTCTCTTGCCCACCGAATAAGTTCCGCTAAGTGTATTCGCTCCATGATCTCTCCCGTGTTCCCGTCTACGGACACGATTTCCGGACCATAGAAGGTGTAAAATTTCCCTTCGTTATAGGTAATTTCATGGTGGTAATTACGATAGAAACTGGAAGGGAGCTTGCTCAGATCTAATGCTGATGGTTTTATCGGATCGGCCTCCCACTTCTTTTCACCGCACCAGCTGTAACTCGTCAGTACGCCATAGGTATTGGTTGCCAAATCTCCGGTCTTCGACAGTGCCAAACCGATACCACCATATATCTTTCTATATTGCCGGGGCTTTATGGACCAACCTCGTACTATTCGGCCTTCCGTAGAGATCAGAATGGCCCCCCAATGGGTATCCTCGAAGGTAAAGCTCCCGTAGATGAGAAAATACTCCTTCCGGCCGGCATCTGAATAATACCGAGCCTGATCGAGGGACTCTATGCTCGGTCCTCGGTAGGAAGAGGTATCTACAGATCTAAACTGGAGTTGCATGGGAAAGGGTGACGGACTCACGGCAAAGGCGAGAGGATCGAACATCAGCCCGTCCTTGAATCGCTGGGCAACTGACCTCTTATCGGCCGGGTGTCCCTTCCAGAACGCAATGATTTGCCTGAAGGAGGGCTTGAGAAGGCGAGATGGGAATATGTCGTAATAAACCATGGCAGCGCCCCAGATAAAGCAGACCAGGGCAACCAGCCAGATAATTCCAAAAACGGGAAGATACCTTTTCATGTGCAAGGTGGGTTGGATCGCAATGCCATTAAGTTAGCTGCTGACCGCTTGTCGTGGTCGATCAGGATGCGGAAAAGAAAACCACGAAGCGCGCGCATCGGCGCGAACAAGATCCCTCCCTTCGGTTCGGGATGACAATTTCGCGCGGATTCGCGTGATGCGTCGTTTCTCCTCTTGTTTGGCGACCGGTAATGCTTAACTTAATAGCATTGGTCTGCACCTCAATGCCATTAGTTAAGCGTCACCGGCCCGTTTGTGATTGGTTGATCCCTGTTTCGTTCGCCCTCTCCAACCCTCTCCGCCGGGAGGCATGCTTAACTTAATAGCATTGGTCTGCACCTAACCCGGGGCCGACATAGGTAAGGCCGATCGTCGGATAGACGATTAATGAGACAATAAGAACCCATTTCCGGATAACTAATTGCATCGTGAGCTCCACTCTTCAACTTTCCGTGGAGATATGCGGGTAATGTTTTTCAACCGGAGGTTCTTTCCCCGTCCAACCCTGTTCTCAAAGATAAACGCCGGTTTACCTGATAGATAGCCTACCACGGCACGCCCATTGTCGTCATCTGATACCATCAATAAACTACTACCATCATCAAGCTCGAAGTTTCCCCCCATACGTATCGTTATACCCCAGGTTCTCAGATCAAACAAAGTCGATCGCGTGTGATCCTTCACTCCGAGTGTGACGATCCGTGGACTAGGCCCTGAATTCGCAAACGGATTGTTATCAAAGACAGTGATATAGCCCCGCTGAAAGGTCGGATCGTGTTGAAGCGATGTGAGGCCACAGCGATACCATAGGATTTTGGAGGTCTTGGGTCTGAATACGAAAACCAAATTCATGTTTCGCATGCTGATCAACAGATCCCCTTCTTCAAAACCATCGAAGCTATCCGCGAGGTCCCGGGATAGAATGTCAACCTTATTGGGATGACCAGAATTAGCTAGTTTAACCTTTAACGAGTTGAAATTTCTCTTGTTCAGATCCTTATCTTTGAAGACGATACGCCTTGAGAAATGTACATCAAAAATAGCCAGGTCCTGGTCTCTTGCCCACCGAATAAGCTCCACGAGATCTATTCGCTCCATGACATCTCCCGTGTTTTCGTCCACAGATACGATTTCCGACCCGAAGAAGGTATAAAACCTCCCCGCGTGATAGGTGATATCATGGTGGTACACATTATAGTCGTAAGGGATCTCGCGCCCGGCCAACGCGAGTGATTTTGTCTGCTTGGCCTCCCACTTCTTTTCACCGCACCAGCTATAACTCGTCAATACACCATAGGTATTGGTTGCCAAGTCTCCGGTCTTTGACAGTGCCAACCCGATACCACCATCCAGCCATCTGGATTCCTGGGGCTTTATGGACCAACCCCGTACTATTCGGCCCTCCGTGGAGATCAAAATGGCCCCCCAATGTGTATCCTTGAAGGCAAAGCTCCCGTAGATGAGAAAATACTCCTTCCGGCTGGGATCCGAATAATACCGGGCCTGATCGAGGGACTCTATGCTTGGTCCTCGGTAGGAAGAGGTAGCGACAGGTTTAAACTGGAGTTGCATGGGAAAGGGTGACGGACTCACGGCGAAGGCGAAAGGATTGAACACCAGCCCGTCTTGGAGTCGTTGTACAAATGACCTATTATCGGCCGGGTGTCCCTTCCAAAACGCAATCACTTGTCTGAAAGGGGGCATAAATAGGTGGTGTGGAAATATATCATAATAAACCATGGCAGCGCCCCAGATAAAACAGGCCAGTGCAACCAGCCAGATAATTCCAAAAATGGGAAGGTACTTTTTCATGTATGAGGCGGGCTTGCATGGGTCTGTCCCGACCACGACAGGGTGGTGGAGCCGGGTTGCGGCTCAAGGCCATTAAGAAGCTGTCTGGTTAAAATGGATCCGAGCGTCGGGTTGCGTTACGCCAGGTTCGGCGCCGTGCCGGTCCGGGCGCGGTCCGGGGTTATTTGGCGTTGGTTGTAGGAAAAGATCCCTCCTGCGTCGGGACCAGTCCGGCGTGTTGGGTTACGGCGCGTTCAACCCTGTCACTGGGCTTCGGGATCGAACCGCGCGCCTAACCCAACCTACAACTTAACGCGAGGCCGCGCGGGCCGGCAGCGCGGGGGTAATCCGGGTATAGGTTGCGTTGAGACGCCGGTACGGGCCCGACCGTCGCTCAACGAGCTGTTGGGCGTCGCAACGCAACCCGTCAAACCCTGTCCCGACGCAGGAGGGATCTTTCTTGTCCCGACGCAGGAGGGATCTTTCTTGTCCCGACGCAGGAGGGATCTTTCTTGTCCCGACGCAGGAGGGATCTTTTCCCCCAAACCGCGCCGAATCATTCAGGATTGCTTTTAACCAGACAGCTTCTAAGTTAGCTGCTGACCGCTTGTCGTGATAGATCAGGATGCGGAATCGCCTTAGTGTCCATCGAGCCACTTGTGCAAGGCGCCGATCAATACCTGCGCTTGTGCCTTACCGGAGATGTTGAACGCGCGCATAAGTGCACGAAAATGAGTATTCAGAGACCAGGCTCCGCGATCGCCAGATTTAAGAAATCTCGGAGAAGAGATTTCTCAAGGTCCCCTCAACTCGCTGCTTCATTTCGTGTCGGCATCTTCTCCGGTCCGTTTTTGCTTCCAACGTTGCAACATACGTTTGAGCGGGTACCAGAAGATGGTGAATAAGGCCAGCAATACAGACCCGAGTATACCCAGTATCAACGCAAGGGCACCTACGCCCAACCCGGGGCCGACATAGGTAAGGCCGACCGTCGGATAGACGATTAATGAGGCAATAAGAACCCATTTCCAGATGATTAATTGCATCGTGCGCTCCATTCTTCAACTTGGTGTGGAGATACTCGGGTAATGTTTTTCAGCCGAAGGTTCTTTCCCGACTCAAGCCTGTTTTCGAAGATAAATATCGGCTTACCTGATAGATAGCCTACCACAGCACGCCCATTGTTGTCATCTGATACCACCAATAAGCTGCTATCATCATCAAACTCAAAGTTTCCATGTATGCGCATGCTTATACCCCAGATTCTCAGATCAAACAAAGTCGATCGCGTATGATCCTTCACTCCCAGTGTGACGATTCGTGAGCTAGGCCCTGAGTTTGCAAGTGGGTTGTTATCAAAGACGGCGATATAGCCCCGCTGAAAGGTCGGATCGTGTTGGTACGAGGTGAGGCCATAGCGATACCACAGGATCTTGGATGTCTTGGGTCTGAATACGAAAACCAAATTCAGATTTCGCAAGCTGATCAACAGATCTCCTGCTTCAAAGTCATCGAAGCTATCCGCAAGGTCCCGGGATAGAACATCAATCTTATTGGGATGAAAGGGATCCGGAACCACTATTTTATGCCAGTTGCTTTTGTTCATCCTATGAACATCATAGAAGAGTACCACATCCCTGAATCTCGGATCAAAGAGAGCCAGGTTCTGATCTCTTGCCGATCGAATAAGTTCCAATATGTGTATTCGCTCTATGATCTCTCCCGTGTTCTCGTCTACGGACACGATTTCCTGCCCATAGAAGGTGTAAAACCTTCCCTCGTGATAGGTGATATCATGATGGTATATCGTATCGGAGTAAGGGATCTCGCGCCCAGCTAACGCGGGTGATTTTGTCTGCTTGGCTTCCCACTTCTTTTCACCGCACCAGCTATGACTCATCAGTACACCATAGGTATTGGTTGCCAAATCTCCGGTCTTCGAAATTGCCAGACCGATACCACCATCTATCAGTCTATATTCCTGGGGCTTCATGGACCAACCTCGTAGTACTCGGCCTTCCGTAGAGATCAGAATGGCCCCCCAATGTGTATCCTCGGAGATAAAGCCTCCATAAATGAGAAAATACTCCTTCCGGCTGGTATCCGAATAATACCGAGCCTGATCGAGGTATCCTATGCTCGGCCCTCGATAGGAAGAGGTATCTACAGGTCTAAACTGGAGTTGCATGGGAAAGGGTAACGGGTTCATGGCGAAGGCGAAAGGATTCAATATCAGCTCATCCTGGAGTCGTTGTACCAATGACCTATTATCGGCCGGGTGTCCCTTCCAAAATTCAATTACTTGTCTAAAAGGAGGCATAAGTAGGCGGTATGGAAATATGTCATAGTAAACCATGGCAGCGCCCCAGATAAAACAGGCCAGTGCAACCAGCCAGATAATTCCAAAAACGGGAAGGTACTTTTTCATGTACGAGGTGGGCCTGCATGGGTCTGTCCCGACCACGACAGGGTGGTGGAGCCGGGTTGCGGCTCAAGGCCATCAAGAAGCTGTCTGGTTAAAATGGATCCGAGCGTCGGGTTGCGTTACGCCACGTTCGGCGCCGTGCCGGTCTCGGGCGCGGTCCTGGATTATTTGGCGTTGGGGTAGTGGTTAATGTCTAAGTTGGAACATGACCAACGGCACTGGCCGCCATGCCCCCTCTCCCCCCGGGAGAGGGTTGGGGAGAGGGGATCAAAAAGATGAATCGCTCTACTTTAACACTTATGAATTTACCACTACCGGCGTTGGTTGTGGGATCCGGCTGACCGCTTGTCGTGATAGATCAGGATGCGGAATCGCCTTAGTGCCCATCGAGCCACTTCTGCAAAGCTTCGATCAACGCCTGCGCCTGTGCCTTGCCGGAGATGTTGAACTTGGACTGCTGGCGGAACTCGCCGCCGCGCTTTTGATAGCGGCGGATGCTGTACTTCTCCGGGCCATAGACCTCCTTGGTGCGATCCCACTCCCGATAGCGGAAGAGCACCGTGGCCCAGCTACCTTTGGACAGGATCGCTTTGTCGAGCTCCTGGACGATCTCGGTTTCTCCTTCGCTGTAGCTGACTGTGAGCTCGTCTACCGTTTCCGCCATTCGGATATCCCCCTTGTCTTTCTCGTGTCCGGATTAGATGTCAGCGCGTGGATGTTGCCGGTTCGGCCCGGGCGCCGAAGCGCTCGAGCAGCTCGATGATCGGTTGGTTGCCGTCTTCGATCGCAACGGAGAGGGGCGTCCTTCCGTCGCCATCCGGGGCGTCTACATTTGCACCGAGATCGATCAGGCGTTTAGTCAACAACCGCTGCCCGTCGCCGACGGCGATGTGCAAAGGCGTGGCACCCGACTGGTCCTTGGCATCGACATCCGCGCCGCGCCGCGTCAAGAACGCCAGGGAGTCCCGGTCGTCTACGCCGTCTCGGACGAGGATGAACAACAGCGCCTGGGGGTCATCCGTTGCGTCTGCCTCGATGAGTATGGCGGCCAATTGGGTCCTACCCGCGACCAGGGCAACTTGCAGCGGGGTCTCTCCCGCCTGGTTCGTCGCGTTCGGGTCCGCGCCGTTCTTCAGCAGCTCGCGGACGATGATGAGACGCCCCCGCCGGACCGCCGCGTGCAGGGGCAGCTCACCCCGAGGATCGGCCCGGTCGATGTCCGTACCCCAGTAAATGTGGCGTTTGATCTGATCCAGATCGCCGCCTTGGATGGCGCGGTAGAGGTTGATGGTCGGTGGTGGAGGCTCGCCGCAGGCCGCGAGCAACAGGGCCACGAGCGCGAGGGCGGCGGGGACACGGACAGGGGACATTTGGTCTTGATTTCGGAGCTTGGGTTGGAACGCAGGCCTTGCATGGTAAGTCTTGGGGCAAGGCCGCCGCAACCATTCGACCCGAACAGCAAGGCGAGCGCGTATAAAGCTTGCCGAAAACACAACTACAGGGCCATGTTTTCAGGGATTCATACAGGTTCGCCCTCAATGCCATTAAGTTAAGCGTTACCGGTCGCCAAACAAGAGGAGAAACGACGAGTCACGCAAATCCGCGCGAAATTGTCATCCCGAACCGCAGGGAGGGATCTTGTTCGCGCCGATGCGCGCGCTCCGTCGTTTTCCCTTCCGCATCCTGATCGACCACCACACGCAGTCAGCAGCTAACTCAATGGCATTGGGTTCGCTCCGGGTCACGGGCCGGCCGCAACCCCATCATCGGGCTTGCGAAATATTGCGAATATGTTACATAGGGATACGGACTTCATCACCGGCCAACCTTTGGTTGCCCTTTTTGCATCGCTCCGAGCCCTCTTCCCATATGCCCCGCGAGCTCTTAATCCTTCGTCATGCCAAATCGGACTGGAGCGCGGGCGACGCCGGTGACTTCAAACGCCCTCTCGCCAAGCGGGGAAAGAAGGACGCGCCGCGCGTCGGCGCATGGCTCTACCGGGAGGGGCTAGTCCCCGACCTAGTGATCAGCTCACCGGCGCAACGGGCCCGTCAAACCGCAGAGAAGGTCTGCAAGTCGATGGACTATAAAAAAAAGAAGATCCAGTGGCACGATGAGGTGTACGGGGCGGATGTCCAGGACCTGGTGCACCTGCTGGGACGCTGCTCCCCCGCTGCGCGGATCGTCCTGCTGGTCGGGCATAACCCCGGGCTGGAGGAGCTGGTGCTCTATCTTGCCGGCGACGAGCTGGACCGGCAGGCAGACAGTAAGCTGCTCCCCACCGCCACCCTGGCGCGGCTGGAGATGCCGGACGACTGGAGCACCCTGACCTGGGGCTGCGCCCAGCTCCTCACCATTACCCGCCCGCGCAACCTCGTGGATTGACCCCAGGCATCCCGTCCGTTTGCTGATACCTGGTAGCCGTGAGTAAACCAAAAGGCTCTTTATGGATTCCGGACTGCTTTGGAGTGCGCCGGCAAAGCGGCGCGGCCACATCGAACCTCAGCCACGGGGGATACCAGCGGCGTTGGCCGGGAATCCGGGTACTTAGGTTCCACCCGCGCCGCGGCGACGGCGCTTTCCCCTGGCCGCAACACCTGTGTTGGGAACGGATACATCGCTAAATCCAAAGCGGCGGCAGGATCGTGCCACCTAGCCGATCCCCCGCTTATGCCGAGCGCTGTAGGTTCCGGTAAGCATCGGGGTGAGGTTGCCGCCGCACTCCAAAACGTCCGGTGGTACCCTTCCATGATCGTTGGCAGTCCGGAATCCATAAAGAGCCAACCAAAATTACCGCGGGTCTTAACCCGTGAAGATTTCGACAGTGACGAAGAGTTCGCGCGGTACCAATCGAGCGAGGCGGGAGAATGGGTTTCTACCCAAAACCGGGAAGAACAACGGCAAGGGTGGGAGGAATCGGCGTTACAGACGATTCATGAGAATCGATTACCTATCCGGAAGAACGGGCGGCGTCGGTTCCATCTCCTATTGATCAAGCCCTCCCACTATGATGACGCGGGTTACGTCATCCAGTGGTTGCGCTCTTCCCTGCCGTCGAACAGTCTGGCCGCCGTTTATGGCATCGCCAGGGACGCGGCCGCGAGAAAGGTCCTCGGCGAAGACATAGAGATCCGCATCCGGACTCTGGATGAGACTAACTCGCGCGTCGATGTAAAGAGGCTGGCACGCGCGGTCCGAAGGGATGGTGGTAAGGCCCTGGTCGGCTTGGTCGGAGTGCAATCGAACCAGTATCCGCGTGCCCTGGATCTGGGCCGGCGCTTTCGCGCCGCCGCGCTGCCCGTGGTGATCGGCGGCTTCCATGTCAGCGGCTGTTTGGCCATGCTCGAAGCCATGCCGGTGGAGCTCAGGGAGGCCCTGGACTTAGGGATCAGCCTGTTCGCCGGCGAGTTGGAGGGCCGGTTGGACGACCTGTTGCGCGACGCCGCACGGGGCCAGCTCCGGCCCGTCTACGATTTTCTGAGCGACCTTCCCGACCTGCGCGGCACGCCCGCGCCCTATCTGCCTCCGGATCGGGTGCGTTTGACCATGGGCAAGCGCGCGAGCTTCGATGCCGGTCGCGGTTGCCCGTATCTTTGCAGCTTCTGTACCATCATCAATGTCCAAGGCCGCAAGTCCCGGCACCGTACAGCGGACGATGTGGAGCGGCTGGTGCGTACCGGCGCGCAGGACGGGATCACCAACTTCTTCATCACCGACGACAACTTCGCCCGCAACCGCAATTGGGAGGCGATCTTCGACCGGCTGATCGCACTGCGCGCGTCAGGTATGGAGCTCCGGCTCGTGACCCAGGTGGATACTCAATCTCATCGGATACCGGGCTTCATCGAGAAGGCAGGGAAGGCAGGGGTCACCCGTACCTTCATCGGCATGGAGAGCATCAACCCGGATGCCCTGAAGGGCGCCCGCAAAGGCCAGAACAAGATCACCGACTACCGGGCCCTGCTGCAGGCCTGGCATCGCGCGGGCGTGCTGACATACGCAGGCTATATCCTCGGCTTCCCGAACGATACCCCACAGTCCATTCGCCGGGATATCGAGATCATCAAGCGCGAGCTGCCCGTTGACATCCTGGAATTCTTCGTTCTGACACCCCTTCCGGGCTCCCAGGACCATCAGCGCCTGGTAGAGCAGGGGGTTCCTTTAGATCCCGACCTGAACAACTACGATACCCAGCACGTGACCATGGACCACCCACGGATGTCCAAGGCGGAGTGGGAGGGTATCTACCGCGAGGCCTGGGATCTGTATTACACCGAAGCGCATGTCGCCACGGTGCTGCGGCGCGCACGCGCCTGGGGCTATGATCCCGAGAACATGATGGCCAAGCTGTTCGCCTTCCACGCCCCGGTGGTCCATGAGGGTATGCACCCTTTGGAGGGCGGACTGATCCGGCGCAAGGTGCGGCGGGACCGCCGCCCGGGATTCCCGATCGAAAACCCGCTGGTCTTCTATCCCAAGCTTGCCTGGGAACACCTGAATAAATTCACCGGCGCCTTCCGTATGCATCGGCGTTATCGGCGGATCCTGGCCAGGGTCTTAGCGGACCCCGACCCGGAGGCCTATACGGATATCGCCATGGCGCCCGTCGGGCAGAGCGGGGAAGACAGGTTGGCGCTCTTCACGGCCACTGACTCGGCCCAGGAATTCGTGAACAAGCAGCGCGCGTTTGCAGCCAAGCGTGTTAAGACGGGGGCCTGAGTTGGTATATAATCACACGGAATGTGACATGCAGCGAAGATCAGGTAATTACTTTTCAACTGAGGGGTCTGATGATGGCAATCGGTAATGGAAATGGGAATGGGAACAGTGTCGTAAATACCGACCCGAACGGTCGTCCCATATCGCCCGGTGCTCAGCTGATCGCTGATAAATTGACACGGGGATTCGATCGGCTGAAGAATGAGATGGACGATCACGAGAAATTAATCCAAAGGAAAATGGAGCGGAGAGAGAAGGCATTGATGGGGGCGATTTTTATTTTGGTTATCTTCTCCGCTGTTGCCTTACCCTTCATAGCCAAATTCATGTATGATTTAAATCAGGCAATGAAAGAAATGACCTCTTACATGAAGACAATGAACGATAGCATGTGGGTCATGAAGGACAGCATGACAGGGATGGGTGACGACATGGCCAGCATGCGCAAGAATATGTTCACTATGGATAAAAGCATGACGGTGATGAGTAATAACATAGATGGTATGCGGGAGAATATGTCCAATATGGATGGCAGCATGACTACTATGAACCAGACCATGCAAGCGATGACTAGTCATGTGTCCATGATGGATCTCGGCATGCGCAACATGAACTACTCGGTGCACGAAATGGACCACACCATGAGGCATCCCATGCAAAGCATCAGCAACATGGTCATTCCCTGGCGCTGGTGATCCCGGTAAAAAAAGTGTTCGGATAAAGAACAGAGATTGGAAAGGTGGGCAATATTGGGACGCGCACAAAAGAGATAAAGGATACCCCCCGGGATCCGATCCCTTGGTTAGCGGTCGCCTTGGCTGTTTTGGCCTACTTCCCATTTCTCTTCTCCACTCAATGCCTCTATCCGCTCAGCATCCACGGGTGGGAATTCATAAGTAAGTGGCATGGAAAGATTCCCGATATGGGGTATTGGGAGCTTCAGGCCTACTGGTATAAAACACACACGGGGCGTTACACTGCCGTGGCTTTGGAAACCGCCTGGCCGTATTGGCATAATCTGACGCTTTTTCGGCTCCTTGCCCTGATCGATCTGCTACTGATTCCCGTCAGCACCTGGTGGTTATTTCGGGGCATGATGCCCGGCCGATCCGCCACCCTGATCACCGCACTGGTACTCGTGCTCTATCTGCACCAACTGAGCAATACGTACGACAGCCTATTAAGGTTCGACGCCATAATCCCCTATCATACAGGTCTGATTGCCACACTGCTATTTACGGGCCTTCTGATCAGGCAACTGAAATTACCCAAGCCTAATTGGTTCGCATGGTTTGGAACCGTCGTTCTCGGCGTCTTCACTATCGGAACCAACGAGATCAGCATGATACAATTGCTGGGGATTACTACCGCAGCCATACTGATTTATCATCTTTACTCCAGGCGCCCGTCTATCTATCTTTGGATACTATTCGCCTGCTTACTCGCCTCTTTCATTATCGAGGTGCTTGCCCCTGGCAACTTCGTACGTATGGGTGCATATGGAACCGAAGGGAGGATTCTGCCTGCGCTATGGCAATCACTGGGGGTCAGCGTCTACCTTTGGACCAGCTGGCTGGCGGACAGCCTGCTCCTTCCCGCCGGGCTGCTATGGGTGCTCTTACTGGCAAGTAAACGGCAAGTACTCGGGAACGTCTTTACCTTTGGTGCGCCGCTTTACTGGCTTGCAGGTCTTTTATTGATCACTCCCGTCTCATTATTTCCTCTCCTATATGGTACCGGAGGCCATAGTTTAGCGGAAAGGGTCGTGGATCTGATATTCTTCACGGTGACCATCCTTTGGTTCGGTACGATCGCCGCGTTATTCGAATCATACGGGCAACGACTGCAATTGCAGGCCAACACTTATAGATTGATTGCGATTCCATTGAGTGCTTTTCTCGTACTCCATCTTTTTGCTGACGGCCTGGGAGTAAACCGGCAGACCCCAAGGGCGAAGACCGACTTTTGGGACTTAATACAGGTAGATTCCAATATCGGAAAAGGGTGGTTGCAGGTCATAGAGGGTACAGCCCTAAGGTATGCCAGGGAAATGGAGAGAACCGGAGAGATGGTCAAGCAATGCAGTACGGATACCTGTGTGGTGACTCCCCCTACTGCCGTGAATTTTATCGGCTATGACCCACTCTATGACCAGCTATGGAACCGGGGAGACATCTGGATGGGCAAGGCCTTGGGAAACCCCCGCGTCAAGCGGGTTGTCTATGAGAAATAATGCAAAGAGGCATGATCGGGGTGGCTCTTTATGGATTCCGGACTGCTTTGGAGTCAATGCCATTAAGTTAAGCCTCAAAGCCCCTCTCCCCGCGGGAGAGGGGTTGGGGAGAGGGCGAAAAAAACAGCGCACGATCAATCGCAAACCGCGTCGGTGACGCTTAACTTAATGGCATTGGCTTTGGAGTGCGCCGGCAAAGCGGCGCGGCCGCATCGAACCCCAGCCACGGGGGATACCAGCGGCGTTGGCCGGGAATCCGGGCCCTTAGGTTCCACCCGCGCCGCGGCGACGGCGCTTTCCCCTGGCCGCAACACCTGTGTTGGGAACGGATACATCGCTAAATCCAAAGCGGCGGCAGGATCGTGCCACTTGCCGACCCCCTGCTCATGCCTGGCGCTGTCGATTCCGGTAAGCATCGGGGTGAGGTTGCCGCCGCACTCCAAAACGTCCGGTGGAACCCTTCTTATGATCGTTGGCAGTCCGGAATCCATAAAGGGCCATCGGGGCTTTGCCTTGATCGAGGCCCTGGTGACGGCCTTTGTGTTGGCGCTCGGCCTCATGGGACTGGCGGCACTGCAGATGACCGGCACTAAAAGCACATACAGCGCGGAAAAAGGCTCCCAGGCCAGCATGCTCGCCGACGAAATGATTGAGCGCATGCGCGCGAACCGTACCGTCGCCCACAATGGGGGCTATGACATTGGCCTCGATTCCACGCCCCGAACCTGTGACCAAGCACCGTGTCCATCCACCCCGATCGAGAACAGCGACCTGTGTCAGTGGAAGCAACGCCTGCGCTGCTCGCTGCCGTCCGGGGATGGAGCGATCGGCAGCAGCGGAAATAGCGTCACCGTCACCATCCAATGGGACGACAGCCTTGGGCTTTCCGAGCGCTCGAGTCAGCAATTCGTATCCGCAACCAGATTGTGAGCCCTTCGCTCCAGCGCAGCGCCGGCTTCACGCTGGTCGAGCTGCTCGTAGGGATCGCGCTCGGGGTGCTGACGGTATCCGCGGTGCTGCTCTTCTTCGTCTCCAACAAGCAGCATTTCCTGGTTCAACTCGAAGCCAGCCGTTTGCAGGAGAACCAACGCTTTGTGGTGCAATTCCTCACCCGTGACATCCGGGGTGCCGGCTACCGCGGCTGCGCCGGAGGCGACGGACTCTTCTTCAACACCTTGAACAACCCGAGTGCCCCGGAGAATAATTTCCAGACCGGTCTCGAGGGCTTCGACGAAGTGTCGGAGATACTGCCGGAACCCTTGGCGAGTACCTTTGCAGGTTCGCGCCGGGTTCCGATCGCGGGCACCGACGTGCTGCTGGTGCGGGGACCTGAAGGCGATGCCTCCGGCGTGCGCAGGGAAAACTCCGGCCAGCAGGTCTTCGCGGTTGTAAGGTCTCGGGAGACCAAGGCCTGTACCGGCGGCACCAACCGCATCAACGGGATCTGCCCCGGCGATTATCTGTTGATCAGCGATTGTCAAAAGGCCCGGATCTTTCAGGTCGGTTCGATCGACGATTCCGGTGCCATCACCCACCCCACCGGCGGCCTCGTTCCGGGCAACTCCGACGGGACATGGGGTGGTACCGCCGCGCCGCCGGACGAGCGGTTCGGCATCGACTCGGAAATTATCCGCTACGGCACCTTCATCTACTACATCGCGCACAACCCCGGTGGGGAACCGGCGCTTTATCGGAAGGCGAGCAGGGGCCGCACGGAGGAGCTCGTCGAAGGCGTGGAGGATATGCAGATCCTCTACGGAGAGAACACCGATGCGGATGCCGATGGAACACCGGACCGTTTCGTTGCCGCGGCGGGTGTAACCGACTGGAACGACGTGACCGCGGTAAGGATCTGGGCATTGCTACGGGGTTTCCGGGACCACATGGCGGAGGCGGAACAGCATTACCCGGCGCTCGACGGAACCCTGGTCACCGCCCCCGACAAGCGGCTGCGCAGGACCCTCTTGTTGACCATCGGCCTACGTAATCGGCTGCCCTAGGGTGGGCTGTGCCCCAATGCCATTAAGTTAAGTTTTGTAGGTCGGGTTAGGCGCGCCTTGCGATGCAGGCGTGGACAACCGAGGCTGAACGCGCCGTAACCCGACATCCTAGGCTGGCTCCCATCATCGTCTGTCGGGTTACGGCGCGCCCCAATCCTGTGATCCAACCGAACACCGAAGCTCGCGTCGGGCGGGAAAGCGCAGCGCATCCCGCCAAAAGCCTCCGCGGCGCGTGGGAACCAGGGAAAAGCCTGCCGGCGGGATGCGACCGTCCCTGGTCTTTCCCGCCCTACGGTCCTTCCACGTCCCCGCGCGGCGCGGCGGACGGTCATTGGTTTTTCTCAAGCACCTCGGCCAGCTCGGGACACTCCCCGGATTCGGCCCTGGCCCGGAGTGCCTGTTTCAATGCCTGATCACCCTCGTCCAATGCCAACGCCGGATCACCATCGAGCGGTTGTGGATTACCCTCGGCCTGCCGCCGCATCCCTTCAGCGATGTAGCGGTCGTTGCAGGCGAGTCCGGCGCGGTAGTCCGCGCGCGCTGGCTCGAATTCGGCCGCATCCGGCGGCGCCGGCCAGTCCGCGAACAGGCCCCGCCAATCGTGCATCACCTCGAATCCCTGGAGCGGTGAGATCGCCGTCGGTTGCACAGGCAGGTCGAAGGCGACGGACCAGAAGCGATCGATGGCCCGCTCGACCCGTTCCCGCCCATCCTGGGACCAGTGTTCACTTGCCTGCTCCAGCTTGGCCTCCAGTTTCTCGATCTCCGAGAACACGGAGCGCAGCCCTTCCCATTCGTCGCGCGGCCAGCGCAGCTCCCGTAGATCGGCGAGCGAGAGCTCCGCGTCTTGGAACCTGGTCCCGTAGACCACCACCTTTCGGAGCTTCGCGCCCTGGAGCTGCGCCCCCCAGAGCTTCGCGCCTTCGAGCTGCGCCCAGGAGAGATCCGCGCCCTCGAGCTGCGCCTCCCTGAGATCCGCGCCCTGGAGCTGCGCCTCCCTGAGATCCGTGCCCTGGAGCTGCGCCTCTATGAGAACCGCGCCCTGAAGCTGCGCCTCCCGGAGATCCGCGCCCTGGAGCTGCGCCCAGGAGAGATCCGCGCCCTCGAGCTGCGCCTCCCTGAGATCCGCGATCTGGAGCTGCGCCCAGGAGAGATCCGCGATCTGGAGCTGCGCCCGGGAGAGATCCGCGCCCTGGAGCTGCGCCCCTATGAGATCCGCGCCCTGGAGCTGCGCCCAGGAGAGATCCGCGCCCTGGAGCTGCGCCCAGGAGAGATCCGCGATCTGGAGCTGCGCCCACCGGAGATCCGCGCCCTGGAGCTGCGCCCACCGGAGATCCGCGCCCTGGAGCTGCGCCCACCGGAGATCCACGCCCTGGAGCTGAGCCCTTGTGAGATCCGCGATCTGGAGGTCTGCGCCGCGGAGATCCGCATCCCACAGCCTGCTTTTAGTGAAATCGGCATAGCGCAGATCCCGTCCGCGCAGCTCCAGTGCCTCACCGGCCTCTTGCCGGACCCACTTCTCCGCTTCGGCATTCCCACGGGCCTTGAACAAGAGCTCGGCCGGGGGCTCCTTGCGCATCAGAGTCCGTTCGGGCAGCTCCAGATTGCGATGAATCATCCTGTTTAACCACTCCTGGTAACCGACCAGCCGTTCGATGCAACCATCGGGTGGAACCAACAGGATCCAGGCATAGAACAGCAAGACCGTGGATGCCAGCACACCCCACTTGGGCCGGCGCACGTGCCAGCGCCCGGAGCGGGAAGACAAGAGCGGCCAGAAGACCCAGAGCAGCACCAGATCGAGGGTGAGCACCAGTTGGTGCTCGAAGCCGATCCATTCGCTGTGATAGGGCAGGAACTTCCATTGGATAACCAGCAGCAGAACAATGGGGGTCAGCAGGACAGTGACGATAACCGCTATCCTGAATGCCCAGCGGATCAGCCGCGGATGGTGCCTACCGACAATCAGGTGGCTGAAGACCAGAGGAAAAGGCAGCTCCCGTTGGGTGGATTGCAGCTCCGGCGGGAGGGATCCCAGCTTACGGTCGAGGTTGAACAGCTTGCGGGACAGCAGGAAGAACTGATTGAGCAGATGGGCATGGAAGATCAGCACCAGCAAGGGAGAAATCACATAAAACTCGACCAGGGGCAGATCGATATCGAGCAACGGCAGCTTGGTACCGGTTCCCTTCAGGAGCTGTTCGTCGGTAGTCGAAAGGGCGATGACCGCCACATAGAAGGCGAACAGGAGAAAGGTGAAATAGAGCACGCGCACATGACGCGCGGCTTCGTCCGCCGCGGTGCGCAGGACCGCGAGCTCGGCGAGGCGATCCGTCTCTTCGAGCGCCCAGAGATCTTTGTCCCGGCTAGTATCCATCCCGATCTATCCCTCCGGAAATCCGATACGACCCGTAACCCGCGTCGGGCAGGAAAGCGCAGCGCATCCCGCCTTCGGGATCTGCCAATCTGCGAAGTTTAAACCACAGAGGACACCGAGAACGCAGAGAATTGGCCGGTGCCTTTCTCTGTGTCCTCTGTGTCCTCTGGGGCGGGATGCGACCGTCCCTGGTCTACGGGCTCTGTGGTTCGAAAGGACGTTTGCGACATCTTCCTACGGGGAGGAACCGATTTTCCTATAGGAAAACCCGGCTCAAACAAGGAACCGGGTGGCGGAAAGCTCCACCCCTGCATCTATCTTCCCCGTCGCATTGCCGACCCGCGCGGCCCTCGTCTTGAGTGTAGGATGTGGTGAGCCGCCAGGCGCGTCCCGCGCCCGGCGGCGAACCGCATCAGCCCGTAGGATGCGGTGAGCGCGGTATACCGCTTCATGGATGGCATTGACAGCCGGCGCGAACCGCATCGCCGGATGGCCCGGGCCCGACATCGCGCACGCGCTTTCGGGATTCGATTACGGGCACCTTTTTCGTCAACGGTATGCTTGAATAAGCAACGGGTTAGAATCGCCTGATCGTCGAAAATACCTATTTTTCAAGGTGCCTTTATGGGGGTTGATGCGGTTCGCGACGGGCATCCATCGATGCGGTTCGCGCCTCCTGGTGGTGCCATCCTGTAAGACCTACCGCGCTCACCGCATCCTACGGCCCTCTGTGGTTCGAAAGGACGTTTGCGACATCTTCCTACGGGGAGGGACCGATTTTCCTATAGGAAAACTCGGCTCAAACAAGGAACCGGGTGGCGGAAAGCTCTACCCCTGCGCCTATCTTCCCCGCCGCACTGCCGACCCGCGCGGCCCTCGTCTTGAGTGTAGGATGTGGTGAGCCGCCGGGCGTGGGACGCGCCCGGCGGCGAACCGTATCAGCCCGTAGGATGCGGTGAGCGCGGTATACCGCTTCATGGATGGCATTGACGGCCGGCGCGAACCGCATCAGTGGCGTAGTGAGCGCAGCAAACCGCATCCTCTAATCAGGTGGTAAGCGTGCATTGCCGGTTTCCAGCCACCAGCCACCGGAAGCCGGCGGCTGGTCAGACCCAGGCGAGGCGCCGCAGATTGCGTTCCACTTCGTCCTGATCGCTGTAGTAGGTCTTGCAGCCGTCGCGGTCGATGTAGCGTTCGTGGCCCTTGCCGGCGATCAGCCCCACCCAGGGCTCGTCGGCTGGGCGCTCGGCCAGCAGGTCGAACAGACGGGCGACGGCCTGCGGGCGCTCGACCACGACCTCTCGGCCCGTGCCGGGCAGGCCCGTGAGGATGTCGCCGATGATCCGCTCCGGGTCCTCGCTGCGGGGGTTGTCCGAGGTCAGGATCACATAATCGGAGTGACGCGCCGCCGCGGCGCCCATGAGGGGGCGTTTCCCGCGATCGCGATCGCCGCCGCAGCCGAACAGGGTCAGGACACCGGCGTCCGGGAAGGCATGCCGGATGGCGGTCAGGAGGGTCTCCAGGGCGGCCGGAGTATGGGCGAAATCCACGATCAGGGTGCGGTTACCAATGACTCGGCACTCGAAGCGTCCGTCTACCACCTCCAGATACCGCCAGTATGGGCGTTCCCCTGGGCCGAGCAGGGTGTCAGCCAGGGCCGCGGCCAGGGCATAGTTCTCCCGGTTGTGCATCAGGGCCAGAAAGGGCTTGGCCGCGACTGCCTCCGGCCCCAAATTCGCCGCGTTCAAAGGCTGTATCGGGACCGGCGGTGTTCCCGGTTCCAACAGGCGCGAAATAACCTCCGGGCTGGTGCAGAAGAGCCGACCACCGTCCCGGATCAGATCCAGGATACGGGCCTTGGCGGCGAAGTAGGCGGCCTCGTCCCGGTGATAGTCCAGGTGATCTTGGGAGAAGTTGGTCCAACCCGCGTTTCGGAGCGGAATGCCGTGGAGCCGTCCCTGGTCCAGGGCGTGGCTGCTGGTCTCCAGCACGACCACATCGTAGCGGCCTCGGTGGACGTGCAACAGGCGGCGTAGCTCGATCTGGGGCGGGGAGGTGAAGCCGGTCCGGGCCAGCGGCTCGCCGTTGAGCGAGACGCCGAGCGTCCCGACCGTGAGGACCCGCTGCTCATAGGCGCGGAGTATGGATTCCAGATACTTGACGGTGGTGGTCTTGCCGTTGGTCCCGGTGATGCCCATGAAACCGCCGGCGATCTCCGGGAGGGGGTAGCGGAGGTCGCAAAAGCGCCCCACCGTCCGCGGCCAGTCAGCGGGACGGGTCACGAAGATCCCCTTGCCGGGCAGGGCCTCGAAACAATCGAGCATGCGGTTGGTGACCAGCACGGAAAAGCTGCCGTCGGCCAGGTAGCGCCGGTAGAGCTCCGCATCGTCGCGACCGTCGTCGAGGCGCTGGAAGAACAGGATCGAACCCGGCCCGCAGGCGTCGGCGCGCCACTGGATATCGGTGAGCGGGACAGGGGATACCGGCTCCCGCCGCCAGGCAAATGCCGTGGTCGCGAGCAGCTTGGTGAGCGGGTCGGAAGGCATGGGTTCTTTGGTTCTCCACCGAGGGGATTCCGGTGGCACTCTACCAGCTGCCAACTACCAGCTGCTAGGGCGTGTTGATATTTAAAAGGTCCGCACAGCGGACCCTACAGTCAATCAGATGGTTAGCGTAGGGTCCGCTGTGCGGACCGCCGGAATGTTGCAGTCATTCAACAGGTGAAAACAGTCGATTAGCGTTAAATGTCAATAGGATCTGGGGGGCGTTCTCAATTGAGCTGAATCCTCATGAAAATCAAGCACATCAGACCCATGCAGCAGTGGCTACGAATTTCCGAGACACTCCGCGGCGCGGAGCTTCCGCGTTCCCACGCGGCGCGTGGGAACGAGAGAAAATGATGAGTTAGCTCAATTGAGAACGCCCCCTAGTACCCCGTTTCAGCAAAATTTTTCGGTAAAACCAGTCTCTGTCATCTCGACCGCAGGGAGAGATCTTGGGTGATGAGACAATCACAAGGTCACAAGATCCCTCCTTCGTCGGGACAAGGATTTCTCGCTACGCTCGAAATGACAACCAGCAAAATTGGATGAAACTGGGTACTAGTACAGCTGCGTACAAAAACCGGAAACAAGAACCACGAATGGACACGAATTAACCCGAATGCTTCCGGACCGGCACAACAAGCCCCTCTCCCACCGGGAGAGAGCCTGCCCCGAGCGCAGCGAAGGGGCCGGGGAGAGGGGATCGAATGGTTACAGGCAATGTTTCCGTTAATTACGCGCAGGTGTACCAGCTACCAGTTACCAGTCAGGTAGGCGGCGCGCCCAACCCACTTGTCCTTGCCCGGTTTATGGTTTGAGCCGGATTTTCCGATAGGAAAAAATCGGCTCATCACCCTGGGCAAGGAGATAGGTTTGAACCGCAAAGGCGCAAAGGGATTGTTAGGGTGGGCTGTGCCCACCGCTCTGGCTGGTAGCTGGTAGCTGGTAGCTGGTAGCTGGTGACTGGTAGCTGGTAGCTCTCCCCCTATCGCGCACCGCTTGGCGGTTGATTTTCAACGGTCGAAAAGCTATGGTTACGCCCTTTTTAGAGGAGGTGATTATGCGTCAGCCTTTGGTCGCAGGTAACTGGAAGATGAACGGGTCTGTGGGGAGCGTGCGTGAGCTGCTCGCCGGGATCAAGGCCGGGATCGGCGCTATCGATAAGTGTGAGGTCGCGGTCTGTCCTCCTTACATCTTTATTCCCCAGGCGCAGACCGAGCTGGCGGGTACGCCGATTCCCTGGGGCGGTCAGAACCTATCCACAGAGACGTCCGGCGCCTTCACCGGCGAGGTGGCCGCCTCCATGCTGCTCGATTTCGGCTGTACCTATGTGATCGTGGGTCACTCGGAGCGCCGGACTCTGTATGGTGAGGACGATGCCCTGGTGGCGAAGAAGTTCGCCGTGGCGCGGGCCGCCGGTCTCAAGCCCATTTTGTGTGTGGGCGAGACCCTGGATGAGCGTGAGAAGGGCGTGACGGAGGAGGTCGTCGCCCGCCAGCTGGATGCGGTGATCAAGCTGGAGGGCATCAAGGCGCTCGCCGACGGCGTCATCGCCTACGAGCCGGTGTGGGCCATCGGGACCGGTAAGACCGCCACGCCGGAACAGGCCCAGGAGGTGCACGCCTTCATCCGCGGTCGGATCAAGACGCGGGACGCGGGGGTCGCCGAAAAGCTGCGGATTCAATACGGCGGCAGCATGAAGCCCGACAATGCCGCCGAGCTGATGGCCAAGCCGGACATCGACGGTGGCCTGATCGGGGGCGCCTCTCTGAAGGCCAAGGATTTTCTGGGTATCTGCAAGGCCGCCAACGACAGCGTCTGATGCCGCTGGCACACCTGAGCACAACAGCCGGGAACAAGAACCACGAATGCACACGAATGGACACGAATCGTTGCATCGGCCCCTAAAACCCCTCTCCCCAGGGAGGGTGTCGCAAAAGCCCCTCTCCCGCCGGGAGAGGGGTTGAGGAGAGGGGATCAAATTAGGCGAGAGAGGGTTAAAACAGGGGTAGCGGTAAAGCCTTAGAGACTGTTCGGCTGGCTCCCCAGGCTCCAGCGTGGGAGCAGACCTGGTCCCGACGGAGGAGGGATCTGACGCTCCAGCGTCGATTAAGTGCCTCGGTAGGCTAACCGCCAACGCCGATCAGTACAGAGGAGCTAAGTCCGCTGGAGCGGACAAGACAGCGTTCCCACGCTGGAGCCTGGGAACGAGCGCAAATTTACAGATTTTATGACCTAAAATCAGTATCTTAATTTTTAGACAGCCTCTTACAGAGACTATGCAAATCGTCCTCAATATCTTTCATCTCTTTTTAGCCATTGGCCTGGTGGGGTTGGTCCTGATTCAGCACGGCAAGGGGGCCGACGCCGGGGCAGCATTCGGCAGCGGTGCGTCCGCGACCGTGTTCGGCGCTCGTGGCTCCGGGAACTTTCTCTCCCGCTCCACCGCCGTTCTGGCCGCCCTATTCTTTCTCACCAGCATGGCACTGGCCTATTTCGCGAGCCAGGTAGAGGGGCCCAAGGGCCTGATGGAAGGCGTCGAGATACCGGCGAGTCCCGTGCCTGTACCCGTCGAGACGCGGCAGGATGTGCCGATGGTTCCGGGTACCGGCGGTGATCCGAACCAGAACGACGTGCCGGTGGTCCCGCAAGCTGCGGCACCTGCCGCCGGCGTGCCACAGGCTCCAGTCCTGGAGGTGGCCCAACCGAAGGAGGTCGTGCCCACCTCGGTACCGGATGTGCCGACGCCGGTGGATGGTGGAGTTCGGTAAGGGGCGGAAGAATAATCTACTCCTCCTGTCAGGACGGTGCAATGCACTCAGGGTCTAAATATCGTTCATGCATGCTGAAGCATGAGGGGAATTGACAATGCCAAGAGAAAAAAGGCAAGAGACTTGTAGATGGTGCGGTGAACTCGGTCTGAGAGAATACACAACAACAGAGTTCGACGATGGGAGCAAAATTTTTAACGAGTACTGCAAGATGTGTAAGGGTTTTCATGAAACGCACTACGACCGGAATGGAAATGTTATACGAGATACGACGCGAGGATAAAGGTATGCCTACATTCAAGGTTGTGTATCCAGATGGTTCTGTGGCTAAGAATACCAAGGTAAATGTTTCTTTTGACGGAGGGGGTATGAAATCTGGCATTACTGACACAAGAGGTTACGTAACCATTTCAGGTTCATCAACACATGGGAAAATCTATGTGCGTGGGCGCGAAGTACATCACGGAAGTCTCAATATTGGTGAAGTAACAGCCTAAGACAAGTATTCAATGGGCACGCCAAAGAGCGGTTCACGAAGGATTTGGGGGTTTCGGGTTCTGGACTGCTCTTGGTGAATAGCCCGTAGGTTGGGGTACAATGCCATTAAGTTAGCTGCTGAGCGCTTGTCGTGGTCGGTCAGGATGCGGAAGAGAAAACGACGAAGCGCGCGATCCATTCGCGCCGATTCGCGTGATTCGTCATTTTTCCTCTTTTTCGCTGACGGGTAACGTTTAACTTAATGGCATTGGATTGGGGTGAGCTTGCGAACCCCAACGAATTACTGCCTCGGATGCGGATTTAAAGATGACTAAAAACATTGCATTAATAATAATATTATCACCCTTTCTGGTGGGATGTGATATCAGCTCTTTTAGTGATGCCTACGAATCAGGGGCAAAACTTATTGGATATGAAACGGATAAAGCTAGGAATGAGAGGCTAGAAAATCAAAGGAAGATAGAAGAAAAACGGGAGCAGGAAAGAAAAAAGCGGGAGCAAAAAAGAAGAGAAAAAATGAAAAAGGAAGAAATTGCAAAACTACGGAATGCAAGAAATTCAGAAAGAAAGAATTATATTTCACTTATTACACAGCAAATTGAACCATACTCACAAGGCGTTGAGTTAAAAATCAAAGTCAGAAACAAACTTCTTTATACTGATTTAAGAATTACAATCCATTATTCTTTCAAAACTAAGAGTATAGCACATGGAAAGGTCGGCATGGGTGTGAATGACCAGAAAACAACATGGAGCGGAAAATCATATTCTGGAACTATTGAAGAAGTAGTTTCTTCGGGGGATTATGAATACTTCAAGAGAAAAATAAATACAGTACAAAAAACATCTAGAACTACGTGGCTGGGTCCGCTTTTCTTGCCTCTTACCACCCAGGATTACGATGATCCCATGACACTTCCATATGAGGTAAATAGCTTAAGCGTCTCAATTAAATCCATAAAAGTATTAAAATAGAAAAAGCCCGTGGTTGGTGTGAGCTTGCGAACCCCAACGAATTGTTACTTCGGAGCAAGCGTTGGGGTTCGTACCTTACCCCCCCAGTCTATATGTTTTCCCTGTTGGGCGCTCAAAAAGGAGTTGGGAGAATGAAAATATGGGAAGAATCGTTACAACCCTGGATATTCAAAACCTGGCCGCATCGGGAGCGTCGAAAAAACTTGATGCCTTTGTCGACACGGGGGTAAGTTATCTAACCCTACCTTCAGCTTGGAAAGAACAATTCGGATCATTTAGCACGGAGGAAGTGGTTGAGTTGCAGACTGCTACGCAACAAGTTGTCGAAGGCACTGTATGCGGACCAGTCACAATAAAAGTAGAAGGATTCAGATCAGTTTATAATGAAGTGCTTTTTGCGGATATGGAACCGAACGGCGGCGAATATGAACCTTTGCTTGGCTACATTGTTCTTGAGCAGTGTGGAGCTGCGGTGGATATGATCGGACATCGATTGATCCCGGTAAAATACATGGATCTCAAAAGTTGTCTAACAAGGCATTCTCGCAGACGTTTCTGATGTTGTTCCGAAAGCGGGCCCAACCGGAAGAGACCGCACCCGTGTCAGCACCGATTTTAATACAAATGAGGGGGAGAAATGAGTAAAGAACTTGTAACTATGGATGATGAAAAAATAAAACCAGCAACAACAATAACCACTGTCGTTTATGCGCTTCAAGCTGCCTCGTTTTTGCTCGGAATCACCTTTATCGTTGCCGTCATAATCAACTATATAAAAAGAGGTGACGTACAAGAAACATGGCTTGATTCTCACTTCCGTTGGCAGATCAGGACATTTTGGTTCAGCCTGTTATGGCTGATTCTAGGCTTGGTTACGTACTTTATTGGGGTAGGGTATGTCATTCTCATTGTAAATATGATTTGGATTATATACCGGATTGTGAGAGGCTGGCTACGTTTGCTTGACGGCAAGGAAATGTACACATAAGGATTATCACATAGTCAGTGTTGGTTAGGTGTCACTGTCACCATTTTTGGAAAAATAATGGGAAGAATCGTCACAACCGTAGATATTCAGAATTTGGCCGCATCGGGATTGTCAAAGAAAATCGGGTAGTGTTCTAATTTTGTTGTTACCGAGTAGACGATACGCGTACAGCAGCGCCGAAATCCGTAAGAGCGGTTTCGAAAGCCGTCTGAAAGACGGCGGTCCCAGCCTGACTCGCAGCCCTGGAGCGCCGACATCCTGTCGGCTTGGGATGTTGGGACCAATGCTTGGAACGGCAGGTTGGCCCTTCCCGACCAAAACAGGATATTAAGGTGAAACCGGATGCAACTCGGAAACAACAAAGTTAGAACACCACCGAACAGATAGTTTATCAAATCCGTGGCCCATAAAATAACAAGAGGTAATTGAAACGATGGAATCAACCAAAAAGCGGGTTGCGACTACGACTACTGTGATTTCGGGTAAAAGGGTTAAAGTTGCTACACTAGGCGAGGTAAAATCTGCTACGAAAAAAATCAAAGATCAATATGCCCGAGCTTTAGATAACTTGAAAAAAAGATGACCGAATTGGATGATTTAATACACCTGTCCGGGCATGAAATCAAGGCCATCCATGATTCGGTAGTTGAAAGCGGTTCAGGCTTGAAAGGATCGAGACCTGATTTGTCCGTAGAAGCGTTAGTCGGGCGTATTCACTCAAACCTGATCTATAATGTAGATACTCAAAACTTAGCTTTATCGGGATTGTCGAAAAAAATTGATGCCTTTGCCGACGTGGTGGAATTGGTAGACACGCTATCTTGAGGGGGTAGTGGCGCAAGCCGTGCCGGTTCGACTCCGGCCGTCGGCACCAATTTACAAGTTGCCGGTCGTCCAGCCACCGGCTTCCAGCCGTGCATTCCCCCCACCCCCACCTGCAGACACTCCAAGCATGGTACGCCCAGCAGCCCCAGCTTTTTAAAAAAAAATTCCATGCAATCATCCGGGACTTGACATACTAGACTCTATCCGCAGATTACGCAGATTTTTATGGATTGTTTGGTTTTTCATCTGTGGAAATCTGCGCAATCTGCGGATTAAAAAGTTGCCCTTTATGCGATCATCCGGGACTGACGATTCTATCCGCATACGCGCAGATTTCGTTTCATTTGTGGAAATCTGCAATCTGAGGATTAAAAGTTGGTTTCTTTATGGACTCTGACTGTTTTGAGTGTGCCGGTAAGCGGCCCGAGTTAACCTCAGCCACGGGGATACCAGCGGCGTTGGTCGGCAATCCGGCCCTTAGGGTTCCACATGCCGCGGCGACGGCGCTTCCCCTGGCCGCAACACCCTTATACATTGCCAAATCCAAAGCGGCGGCAGGATGGTGCCACTTGCCGACCCGGCTTATGCTCAGGGCTGGAGGTTCCGGTAAGCATCGAGGCGAGGTTACTGCTCGCCTGGCGGCAGACAGGCTGCACTCCAAAACGTCCGCTGGTACTCCTCCCATGATCCTTGGCAGTCCGAATCCTTAAAAAAGTCCTTGTCGGGTCACGGCGCGATGGACGTAGAACTTATCGAAATCCGCGATTTTCTCGCCAGTCATCATCCCTTCGATCTGCTTCCCGACGAGGTGCTGGGGCAACTCCCCAGACGGCTCTCGGTGCGTTACTTCCGTCGGGGCACTCCCTGTCCGCCGGATGACGTGGATCAATCCTATCTGTATATCGTGCGCCGCGGTGCCATCGACCTGCGCGACGAGCACGGTGAGCTGGTCGGCAAGCTCGCCGAAGGCGACCTGTTCCCGTGGCGCTGCCGCCCGCAGGACCACTCTGAGCCCCTCTTCTCCTGCAGTGCCGCCGAGGATACCCTGGCTTATCTGATCTCCTGCGCGGACTTAGATCACCTACGCGAGCAGCACAGGGCCTTTTCCGACCACTTCGAGTACAGGGTCGCCGAACGCCTTCGCAACGCCTTACACCGGATCCAGGAAGGATCGGCCACCGGCGTAGGAGGGATGACCGTCCGCGTCTCGGATCTGCTCAGTCATCCCCTGGTTGCTGCCACGCCCGACACCAGCATCCGGGATGCCGCGCGGATCATGACCGAGCAGCGCGCCTCATCGCTGATTCTCATGGAGGGGGAGCGTCTCGCCGGCATGATCACGGATCGCGACCTGCGCAGCCGGTGCATCGCCGCCGGCCTGTCCTATAGGACCCCGGTGCGCGAGATCATGACGGAGAACCTTCACACCACCGAGGCAGACAGCCTGGGCTTTCAGGTCCTGATTGCCATGACCCGGCTCAACGTACACCATCTGCCCGTGCTGGACGATGGCCAGGTGGTCGGCGTCGTGTCCACTTCCGACCTGGTGCGCTTCCAAAGTGCCAATGCGGTCTATCTGGTGGGAGATATCTATAAGGCACAGGACCTCGCAACCCTGGTCCAGATCAGCACCAAGGTCCCGGAGCTGCAAGTCAACCTCGTCACCGGCGGTGCCTCCGCGGATCAGGTCGGCCAAGCGGTCAGTGCCGTGACCGATGCCTTCACCACTCGCCTGCTGGAATTGGCGGAGGCGGAGCTCGGCCCGCCCCCGGTACCCTATACCTGGCTGGCGGGTGGCTCCCAGGCGCGCCGCGAGCAATCATCCCACTCCGATCAAGACAACGCCCTGCTGATCGCCGATCAGGCCGGACTTGAGGATGACGAGTACTTTGCTGCCCTGGCCGAGCGTGTGAATGCGGGGCTCGCTGCCTGTGGTTACGACCATTGCCCAGGCGACGTAATGGCCCGTAATCCGAAGTGGCGTCAACCCTTGCATATCTGGCGCAGGTACTTCACGGACTGGATCGAACGCCCCGAGCCGAGGGCGCTCATGCTGGCCAATGTCTTCTTCGACCTGCGCCCGGTGCAGGATCCGGGGGGGCTGTTCGGAGAGCTGCACCAGCATGTGCTGGAACACTCCCGTGCCAACCGCATCTTCATCGCATACCTGGCCGCTAACGCCCTCAAGCACCGGCCGCCGCTCGGTTTCTTCCGCAATTTCGTGCTCATCCGCGGCGGCGAGCACGACCATACCCTGGACCTTAAATACCGCGGAACGGTGCCGGTGGTGGATCTGGCACGGGTACATGCGCTCTCTGCCGGAATCCCGGAGATCAACACCATCGAACGCCTGCAGGCGGGGGGAGAGGTCCAGGCCTTGAGTCACGACGGTGCGGCCAATCTGATCGACGCCTTGGAGCTCATCGGCACCCTGCGCATGCGGCACCAGGCACGCCAAATCCGCGCCGGCCAAAAGGCGGATAACTACTTGTCTCCGGATGAGCTCTCGTCCCCGGAACGCGGCCACCTCAAGGATGCCTTTTCCCTGATCAATACCATGCAGGAGGCCCTGGGACAACGCCATCAGGCAGCGCGTTTTGCCTGATATTCTATCGATCCCGATCGACGATGTAACGTGCGATCCAGCGCAGGGGATCGGCGCGCTCGTCGAAGTCCTGCAGGTTTGTCAACGCCTCGGTAACCAGCATGCGGGCCTGCGCGCGGGCCTCGGCAAGGCCCAACAGTGCCGGGTAGGTGGCCTTGCCTTGGGCCTGGTCCTTGCCCCTAGTCTTGCCGATTACAGCCGTCTCTCCCTCCACATCCAGGATGTCGTCGTGGATCTGAAAGGCTAGACCTAGGCACTTGGCGTAGCGGTCGAGGTGGTCCGTGGACTCAGGATCCAACTCAGGGCGCGCGAGGGTAGCCATGCGCACGCTGGCCCGAATCAGGGCCCCGGTCTTGTGGATGTGGATGTTCTCCAGCGCAACCAGGTCAAGCTCCCGACCGGACGTGAAAGCATTTAACTCCAGGGCCTGTCCACCGGCCATGCCGCGGGAGCCGGCGGCCCGGGCGAGGGTATCCACCATGGCGGTTCGGGCCTGTGCTCCTCCCGGCACGGTATCATCCGAGGCCAGGATCTGAAACGCCAGGGTCTGCAGCGCATCCCCCGCCAGAATGGCCGTGGCTTCGCCGAATACCTTATGGCAGGTCGGTCGACCACGGCGCAGATCGTCGTCGTCCATGGCCGGCAGGTCGTCGTGGATCAGCGAGTAGGCGTGGGTCAGCTCCAGGGCGCAGGCGGGGGCATTCAAGGTCTCCGGGGCCAGCCCGATGGCGAGCCCGGCACCATAGGTCAGCGCCGGGCGGATGTATTTGCCCGTTCCGAGGACCGCGTAGCGCATGGCTCGGTGTAGGGGCTCGGGCTGTATCTCCGGTGCCGGGAGCTGGGCCTCGAGGGCTGAGGTTACGCGCTCCCGGCATGCGGCCAGAAAGGCCTGCAGGCGTGGATCACTCATGGTCCTGGAAGGGCTCCGGCGACTCATTGGTGAGGATGCGGACCTTCTGCTCAGCCGCGTCCAGGGCCTTCCGGCAGGTGCGGGTCAGCTCGATGCCGCGCTCAAAGTAGGCCAGCGATTGCTCCAGGGTCAGCTCGCCCTGTTCCAGGGTATCGACCAGGGATTCCAGCTCTGTGAGGACAGCTTCAAAGCCTTGGGGTTGGGTGTCTGCCGCGTGGGTCATTGGGTGGCCGCCGAAGGTTGTTACGGATGCCCATTCCGGTTCGGATCAATCACGGAAAACTCATTTGCCTTTTCGGATCGATCACGGAAAATTCATCGGCGAAAATCGTGATCAAAACAAACTTTTCGTTTTTTCCATCATAGTTGTCGTAGTCCATGGCCAGCTTGATTCCCTGTCTGGCCGTCGACGATGTCGATTCCTTCACTTCAGTCGCATCGAGAATTCCAGCGTCACCGCTGGAAAAGCCGTTGAATCCCTCGTTCAATTCATCGATCAGGGTACAGCCATCGAAGATCAGAATGAGCTGTCTGAAATCGTCCGTATCTTTCGTATCATCAGCTAGATTTATATTCACTTCGAGCTCGAGTACCAGGCGATCCGATGCCGCCCAGTTCCAACCGGTTATCGAAGAATCATGTAACCAATACTCTTGCAGGAATTCTGAAATCAACATGCACTGTCTCCGCTATCATCTACTTGGTTCTATGTGTGATGCATCCGAGCCTCTCGGTATGGGGTTTCCGTTCTTGTCCAGATAGCGGTCCCGGTTACCTGTTTTATTCGGATTTATCCTGTGCCAATGGTCTTTTCCTTTCCAGGCGGATTTATTCGGCCTCCCTTTATGGAATTCGACTTCATCACCCGTTTTCGGATTACGAAATTTCCTGATATGCTCCGGTGTTCCTGGGTGTGTAATTTCTTCATATCCATCTTCCAGCAAATCATCCGGGTTCTTTGGAAGCTCTCTGAATTTGTCTTTACCTTCTGCCGGACTCATCTTGTCAGAGCAACTTTCCTCGGGGCAACTTTGGATACCGGTGGGTTCGTCATCGGCAAAGATGTCGTCTGCGTCTTCATCTGCCTTCATGATCTCGGCCGCGGACACGATTGCCGTGGCGGCGACTAAAACCCCGAGTACCACCCACCCCGGCGGTCCGGCGGCCACCAAGGGCGGCGCAGCGGCTATTGCGGTCACAATGAACGCCTCGCTGGTCTTTTCAACCAACAGTCAACTTGGTGGCTACGGCCATGGATTTCATATTATCGATTCCAGGAGTACAGCATCCGGTTTGTCGCATTTTTCCGGCAACTGCTTCTTGAGGAAAACTAATATCTTATGTGGGAAAAGGTTTTCCGCCAGTAGGTGTTGTTGCTCTCTTCTTATGAGCATCTCGGTTTTCCAAAGTTTGAAACCAGCTAAGGAGCTACGGTAACTTAACTACGGTTAGGCGGTCAATGCGTCCAGCAGGCAGTGCAACCCTGATAAATCGATTCGATTTGGAGTGCGGCGGCAACCTACCCCGATCCTGCCGGAATTCGCGGTGCCCGAGGTAAGCGCAGGGTTGGCCGGGGGGTATCTGCCCGCCGCCGCTTTGGATTTGATTTGGTGACGCCTGGGGAAAGCGCCGTCGCCGCGGCGCCGGTGGAACTCACCGCTCGGATCTCCGGCCAGGGCTGGCGATATCCCCTAGCGTTGAGATTCGATGCGGCCGCGCCGCTTAGCCGGCGCACTCCAAAGGGGGGTGTTCTTTCTCGTTCCCACGCGCTGAGACTGTGAAAGTATTCGCTTTTCCCGAAAGCGGTGGGATGAAGTTACCATATTCCACGCTGAATTCCATATCACGTGGGACTGAGGAGAAAGATTTCCGGCTTGACTATGGAAATTATGTTGCTCTATCCCTGATGCTCTGAAAATCCGGTAATACTTTCACAGTCTCGCTGCGTGGGAAGGTGGAAGCTCCGCGCCGCGGAGAGCATCGGGCCTGTGTCCAGCATTCGTATACACGGGAATCAAACCTGCCGGCTGTCCGGCGTTGTTATCCGGTTCGGCCCGGAGGGCGTCTGCTCTGAGCGTTGCCGACAGCTGGTCATGGAGTCCGTAAGCCGTCTGAAAGACGGCGGTCCCAGCCGGCCCGGGACCGCCGACATCCTGTCGGCCCCTGGAACCGCCGACATGTTGTCGGCTCTTCTGGTTACCGGCTAGAACCTGAATGCCGAGTTGCCGGTCCAAATGGTCATCAGTCAGGCTTAGTTTTCTCGTTCCCAGGCGCTGCCTGGGAACCAGAGACCGGGAGCGGGGCTTTTGCGACACCCTCCCGGCGGGAGGGTGTCGCAAAAACGGTGGCGTCAGCTGCCGGTCTGTGAAGTTTAAACCACAGAGGACACCGAGAACGCAGAGCATTGGCCGCTTCCTTTCTCCATGTTCTCGGTGTTCTCTGTGGTTCGAAATGACTGTTGCGACACCCTCGACGGGAGAGGGGGTCAGCGCCTAGAGTGGGCCATGCCCACCAGCCAGGCAATTGGTGGGCACAGCCCACCCGACGGGCTGGGTTCTCGTTCCCACGCGCCGCGTGGGAACGCAGACGCTCCGCGCCGCGGAGAAAGGGCTGGTAGGCACAGCCCACCCTACGCTGGGCGGCAGCCCACTAGTCTCCCCGGCGTGCCTGTCAGGCCGGTCGGTGGGCCCAGCCCACCCGACGGTTACTGTGGTACGCTGCAAGCGCCTGAGCTGGGTTCAGCCTGCCATAAGCCGCTATGAGCATATTCAAAGATTTTCCAACCATCCTTCCCCGGCTGTGGGATTGGTTGCGTGAGCACAAACCCTGGGCCTGGGTGTTCTCAGGAATCGGGGTTGCCGTGCCCATTGCGCTTGTTGGTTGGCTAGTTATCGACTCATCCAAACATTCCCCGGACATCACCGCCTCGGCCTCTGGAAATGGCGTCGCAGTCGTTGCAACTGACGGCAGCAACGTCACTATCCAGACCGACCCATCGGTCGCTAAGACTATCGACAAGGCCGTTGAAGCCCTGAGCCGAGAGCTGGAGAGGAAAGAACAAGCCCTAGCTGATACCCGGCAAAGAGAGCTAGTGGCCCAGGAGCGAGAACGATCACTGCAAGCGGAGTTGGCGGCTCTGAAAGAAGCCATCGCCGCTATTCCTAAGCAAACCGAAATTCCAGACGCCCAGGCCCGCATCAAAGAAGCCCTCGCAGCGGCGGCCGAGGGAAACACCACACTGGCGGAGGCCATCTTCTCCGAGGTCGAGGCACGCAAGATCGCGGAAGGAGAAGCGGCCAAGAAATCGGCTTACAAAGAAGCCGCGGAGGCGGCGCGGCATCGTGGGGCCCTCGCCTTTCTGCATGATACGAACAAGGCGATTGCCGCCTACCGGCGCGCCACCGAGCTCGACCCGGAGAACGCCGACGGCTGGAATCAGCTCGGACGCCTCCTGCGGCGAACGGGGGCGCTGGATAACGCCGAAGCGGCCTATCGTAAGGTCGCATCACTCGGCAATGCCGAAGACGATCAGGAGTTTTTGGCTGTCGCCTACGGCAACCCGGGCAATGTCTATCGAATCCGCGGCGATCTGGATCAGGCTGAGGCGATGTACAACAAGGCCCCTAGCTATTGATGTAAAATTGGGGCGCAAGGAAGGCATGGCGAGTGACTACGGCAACCTGGGTGCCCTTTACCAGATCCGATATTTTGTATGTGGTTTCCATGTTCATTCTCTCGCTTCCGAGGTCAGGTCGGAGATGGCTGAACGGTTACGATCCTGAATTCAGCTTTGCCTTTTCGGATCAATCACGGAAAACTCATCGAAGAAAATCTTGACCAGCACAAACCTTCGGTATTTTTCATCATAGTTATTGTAATTCATGGCCAGCTCGACTCCCTGCCTTGTTGTTGGCGATGTGGATTCCTTCACTTCAGTCGCGTCAAGAATTGTAGCGTCACCGGTTGAAAAGCCGTTGAATCCCTCGTTCAATCCATCAATCAGGGTACAGCCATCGAAGATCAGAATGATTTGCCTGAAATCGTCACCCTCCGTATCACCTTCTTGATTCATATTCACTTCGATCTCGAGCACCAGGCGATCCGAATCCGCCCAGTTCCAGCCGTCGAGCGAAGCATCATGCAACCCATAATACTCTTCCAGGACTTCTGAAATCGACATCATCTCTCTCCGCTGTTATTTGCCAGGTTCTATGTGCGATTCGTCCGATCCTTTAGGTACGGGGTTTCCGTTCTTGTCCAGATAGAGGTCACGTTTTCCGGTTGTATTCGGATTATATCTGTGCCAATGGTCTTTTGCCTTCCAACCGGTTTCATTTGGCCTTCTTTTATGGAATTCGACTTCATCACCCGTCTTCGGATTATGAAATGTCCTGATGCCCTTCTTTTGTGCTTTCGGATGTGTGGTTTCTTCATACCCATCATCGAGCAGATCGTCCGGGTTCTCCGGAAGCTCTCTGTATTTGTCTTTACCTTCCGCCGGACTCGTCTTGTCAGAGCAACTTTCCTCGGGGCAACTTTGGATACCGGTGGGCTCGTCATCGGCAAAGATGTCGTCTGCGTCTTCATCTGCCTTCATGATCTCAGCCGCGGACACGATTGCCGTGGCAGCGACTAAAACCCCGAGTACCACCCACCCCGGCGGTCCGGCGGCCACCAAGGGCGGCGCAGCAGCTATTGCGACCACAATGAACGCCTCGCTGGTCTTTTCAACCAACAGTCAACTTGGTGGCTACGGCCATGGATTTCATAAGCCGATCCATCTTTTCGCTTTGAGAGGGATGCGGTTGCTTCAGGTAGTCTCCTACACCCTGGATGTCGGGCAGCTTGCCGTCGGTCAGGAGAGAGAGATAGGACCACTTTGCCAGTGCCCGTTCGGTTCTTATATCCTGTTCTCTTGCCGTCTCGATGTAACCTCTTATTGATTCCAGGAGTACGGCATCCGGTTTGTCGCATTTTTCCGGCAACTGCTCCTTGAGGAAAGCCAATATCTTATGTGGGAAAAGGTTTTCCGCCAGTAAGCGTTGTTGCTCTCTGCTTATTACGAGCATGTCGGTTTTCCAGAGTTTGAAACCAGCCAAGAAGCTAAGGTAACTTACCGCGGTCAGGCGGTCAATTCATGCCGGCAGACCAGCCGGCTCCCAGCGATCAGCGACCCAGCGGTCAGCGGCAACCTCAGAAGGAAACCCAAACCCGGCCATGAGCGGCAGCTACGATGCCTCTGCCATCGAGGTCCTGAGCGGGCTCGACCCGGTGCGCAGGCGTCCGGGTATGTATACGGATACCACCCGGCCCAACCATCTGGCCCAGGAGGTGATCGACAACAGTGTGGACGAGGCCATCGCCGGCTTTGCCCGCAGGCTCGAGGTGGTGCTCTTCGCCGACGGCTCCCTTGAGGTCAGGGACGATGGTCGCGGCATGCCGGTGGATCTGCACCCCCAGCAGGGCCTGCCCGGCGTCGAGGTGATCCTCACCAAGCTGCATGCCGGGGGCAAGTTCTCTACCGCCAGCTACCGGTTTTCCGGGGGCCTGCACGGCGTCGGGGTCTCGGTGGTGAACGCCCTGTCCAGGCGCCTGGAGGTCCGGATCCGGCGCGACGGTAAGGAATACCAGATGGCCTTCGCCCAGGGTGACAAGGTCTCGGAGCTCGCGGTGATCGGCAACGTCGGACGCTCTGACACCGGCACCAGTCTGCGCTTCTGGCCGGACGAAGGGTATTTCGACAGCCCCAAATTCTCCCGGCCGCCGCTGAAGCATCTGTTGCGGGCGAAGGCGGTGCTCTGTCCCGGACTCAAGATCGGTTTCCGTGACGAGACCAACGGTGAGGAGCAGACCTGGTGCTACCAGGATGGTCTCAAGGATTACTTGAGCCAGTCCCTCGCCGGTCTCGCAACCATCCCCGCCGATCCCTTTGTCGGCAACCTGGAGGGGACCAATGAGGCCGCGAGCTGGGCCTTGGTCTGGCTGCCGGAGGGTGGCGATCCGGTCACCGAGAGCTATGTGAATCTGATCCCGACGGTCCAGGGCGGCACCCATGTCAATGGTCTGCGGACCGGGCTCACGGAGGCGGTGCGGGAGTTTTGCGAGTTTCGCAACCTGCTCCCGCGGGGGGTCAAGCTGACCCCGGAAGATGTCTGGGCGCGCTGCAGCTATATCCTGTCGATAAAGCTGCTGGACCCCCAGTTCTCCGGCCAGACCAAGGAGCGGCTCTCGTCTCGGGAATGTGCCGCCTTTGTCTCCGGCGTGGTGAAAGACGCCTTCAGCCTGTGGCTCAATCGGAATGTGGCCGAGGCGGAGCGGATCGCCGAGCTCGCGATCGGCGCCGCCCAGGCCAGACTGCGGGCCGGGCGCAAGGTGACGCGCAAGAAGGTCTCCCAGGGGCCGGCCCTGCCTGGCAAGCTGGCGGATTGTACCTCCACCGATCCCGAGCAAAGCGAGCTCTTTCTGGTGGAAGGCGACTCCGCCGGGGGCTCAGCTAAGCAGGCCCGGGATCGGGAGTTTCAGGCCATCATGCCCCTGCGCGGTAAGATCCTGAATACCTGGGAGGTCGATCCCGCCGAGGTCTTGGGCTCCCAAGAGGTCCATGACATCGCCGTTGCCATCGGCGTGGACCCGGGCAGCAGTGATCTCTCACGGCTGCGGTTCGGCAAGATTTGTGTCCTGGCCGACGCGGACTCGGATGGTGCCCATATCGCGACCCTCTTGTGCGCCCTGTTTCTAAAGCATTTTCCGAGCCTGGTAGAAAAGGGACATCTCTATGTGGCGATGCCGCCGCTGTACCGTATCGACGTCGGCAAACAGGTCTTTTATGCCCTGGACGATGCCGAGCAGCAGGGCGTGCTGGATCGCATCGAGGCGGAGAAGCTCAGGGGCAAGGTCAGCGTGCAGCGCTTCAAGGGGCTCGGCGAGATGAATCCCGTGCAGCTGCGGGAGACCACCATCCATCCCGATACCCGGCGCCTGGTCCAGCTTACGGTGGAGGAGCGGGAAGCCAGCAATTCCTTGATGGACATGCTGCTGGTCAAGAAACGGGCGGCAGACCGGCGCGGCTGGTTGCAGGAGAAGGGGGACTTGGCCGAGGTTTGAGCGGGCTTGCGTGCGAGATGGGCGATTCTATTTGAATTCAGGCCATATTCCACCCTTTCAGGCGATGAAGAACTGGTACCAAAAACAGCCAAATCTGTTCAAAAAAAGGTCTATAACCCTGCGGGATTTGACACCCCAGTAAGGAGCTATTCCCTGTTCCAAGCCAGAAATGAGCGATTCTATGCAGATTGTCATTCCGATGTCAGGCTTTGGTGAGAGATTTCGCCGTGCAGGATATTCCGTTCCAAAGCCGCTCATCGAAATCGAGGACAAGCCAGTTATTGCGCATATTATTGATATGTTTCCTGGTGAAAGTAACTTCATCTTTGTCTGTAATCAGGAGCATCTGAATAAACCTGCATACCGCATGGCAGCAATCCTAAAAGAGTACTGCTCAAGTGGGCGTATAGTCGGCATTCCACCGCACAAGCTCGGTCCGGTTTATGCCGTTCGCCAGATTGAAGATATGCTTGATCAAACTCGACCAGTGATCGTGAATTACTGCGATTTCACATGTTATTGGGACTGGGGACATTTTAAGCAATTCGTGCGTGATGTCGGGTGTGTCGGCGCAATTCCGGCGTACCAGGGTTTTCACCCGCATTCCTTTGGCAACACGAACTACGCCTACATGAGAGAAACAGGCGGCTGGGTTCAAGATATTCAGGAAAAGCAGCCATATACAAGTAATCGGATGCAGGAGTATGCATCCAGTGGAACCTACTACTTCGCGACCGCACGGATCATGAGCGAGGCATTTCGTTCGGCAATGGAGCAGGATTTGAATGTAGGGGGGGAGTACTACGTCAGTCTCGCGTATAGGCCGCTGCTTGCCAACAAACAACCTGTGGCCGTTTATCCGCTTCAGCACTTCATGCAGTGGGGAACGCCGGAAGACGTTGCCGAGTACAACATGTGGTCCAGAGCTTTCCGGCAGTTGGTGGCTACCACTGTGGTTAAGTCTCAAACCATGGGTACTGTGATCGTACCAATGGCCGGTCTCGGTCAGCGTTTTGCCGCTGGGGGCTACTCGCTAACCAAACCCCTGATACCTGTTTCCGGACAACCCATGGTCGCTCAGGCAACACATGACTTGCCACCTGCCGAACAGCATGTCTTTGTGCTAAGGTCCGATATGCAAGGCCATCGGGAAGTAACGACTGAACTGACACGACTCTATCCCAAAGCGATCATCAAAACGACCGATCAGGTAACTGAGGGTCAGGCATGCACGGCCTTGATCGGTTTGGATGCCATAGCCGAGGAACTGGGGGACGTACCGGGCCCGATCACGATTGGGGCCTGTGACAATGGTGCCTTGTATGACCTTACGGCCTTCCGAAGTTTAGTCGGCGACCCGGATGTAGACGTCATCGTATGGGGAGTCCGTGGCTACCCCAATGCGATACGTCACCCGAAGATGTACGGATGGATCAATGCCAAAGCTGGAGTGATCCGCTCCATCTCAGTCAAAACCCCTCTCGATAGCCCGACTTCCGATCCGATTGTCCTTGGGACATTCACATTTCGTCGTGCAGAAGATTTGCGCCGAGTAGTGGAACGGCTCATCGACCGTGACGGACGCATTAACGGTGAGTTTTATATCGATTCATGTATCAACGATGCGATCGCGCTCGGGATGAATTGTCGTTTGTTTGAAGTCGACAGTTACTTGTGCTGGGGTACTCCCAATGACCTACTCACTTTCGAATATTGGCAGTCATGTTTTCACAAATGGGAATGCCATCCTTATGGACTGGAAAAGGATGCACGAGTATCCCAGAATACTATCGATTTTCTCAAGTTTAGATATAGAGCTACATGTCCGGCTCTGCCGGCATTAATGAAGTAATGAAATTGACTTCTGGGTTTTTTCGCTACCTGTTTGTCGGGATTGGCTCAAATATAATCAACTTTTTTGTGTACCTGCTATTGCAGCATTTCGATATTTCATTCTTGTATAGTTGGAAAAAATAAGGGCTCACATAGGAGATTGTCGTGATGACAAATAAGTTTGGCTTTCTTTCGAAGCTTGATTTTATGCAAGACCTAGCCTCGGTATTTATCGCCGGCATCAATCCGGGGATCATTCATAATCTGGAAAAATACTATGCCTTAAAGAAAGTCCACTACCTTTCTGCAATTGAAGATATAGAGGGGGATTATCTTGAGTTCGGTGTTTTTACTGGCAGCTCGTTTTGTCACTCTATTAGATGCTGTAAAAAATTAGCCAAGATAGCTCCAAAGATTTCAAGCACGAAATTTTACGGATTTGATTCGTTTGCCGGGTTCGGTGACCTGACGGAAGAGGACAAACACCCCTTCTACACCGATGAAAATTTTTCCACAAGTTTATCCAATGTCAATCGCAGAGTTCGGCGGGTTGCCGCAGGACTTGATTTCAAACTGATTCCGGGTTTCTTTAGTGAATCATTGAAAAATGGTGCGTCTCATTTGGACATCACTAAGTCACGCGTGATCTTTATTGATAGTGACACATACTCCAGCGCATATGACGCCCTTACTTTTTGTATTCCAACTATACAAGCAGGCACCTTCATTATTCTTGATGATTATTATTCCTATCGGGGCGCTGAGTCACGCGGCGTTGCACGGGCTTTTAATGAATTTGTTTCCAAATCCGGAGTAAAAATACGGCAGGTATTTACCTACGGTATGGGCGGCGTGGTTTTCGTGGTATCCGAGGTAGTCCGATGAAACTTTCCCTTGTCATCCCCTGCTACAACGAATCGGCAAACTTACCTTTGCTGCTTGACCGCTGCATGGCCTTAGACTCCGGCAGCGATATTGAAGTGATATTGGTCGACAATGGTTCGACAGACAAATCATTGGAAGTATTGTCAAAACTACTTCCAAGATATTCGAACTGTCGGACCGTTCGCGTCGAGACGAACCAAGGCTATGGATTTGGAATTCTGTCAGGTCTAAGGGCTGCCAGAGGTGATATTATGGGTTGGACACATGCTGACATGCAGACCGACCCTCAAGATGCGCGAAAAGGTCTGGAGCTTTTTGATCGGCACGGGGATGGCATCTTTGTGAAAGGGCGACGCTATGGTCGGCCCATCATGGATGTAGTGTTCACTGTCGGCATGAGTGCATTTGAGACACTCTTGTTGGCACGGTCCATGTGGGATATCAATGCCCAGCCGACGATGTTTTCTCGTAGGTTTTTTGAGACCTGGCAATCCCCGCCGCACGACTTTTCGCTGGATTTGTACGCCTACTATCAGGCCAAAATACACGGACTTAAAGTGCATCGTTTTCCGGTCAGGTTCGGTGAGCGAGCCCATGGCGTTTCACACTGGAATGTCAACTGGGCGGCCAAGTGGAAGTTCATTCGCAGAACAGTGGACTTCAGTCTTCAATTGAAAAAGAGCATGATGGTGGTTAATATTTAACTGTATCCGTATGCGCCGGCTCACGCTGCGGCACACAGGGCGGTGTGTCAGAAGGTCACTGCTACATTATCGATCCCACAGATTAAGATCGCGCCGGAGAAGATGCATCCAAAGGGAGACTGTATTTGGATGATAGGGGATAATCCCGTAACTGATATACGCGGAGGGCGGGAAAAGATCAGCGCGGTTACTTGCAGAAGATTCATGAAGGCACCCCTCTTGGTGTCGACGAGAAGGCTCCAGATGCCTCATTCCGCGAATTTGGAAAGCTCGGATGGTTAATTTCCAAATTAGGGGTGAGCCATGGTTGATTTCAAATCATCGGTCACGGAGTATTGCTCTGATATCGGTCGCAATCCTCTAGAAGCTTAGCCCGCTTTCTATCGATCAAGTAGCTGCCCTTTTGGACTGGAATGCTGAAAAATATCGCATTCGCTGTGTAAAATAATCTCAGTAAATAATTAGAGTGATACTGATGCGAATAATATCGTTTGCTCACCGTTTTCGCAATTGGCTCTTTCCGAATGATGAGTCTTTTCCTACGGTTGATTCCGCCGACTACAACCGACCGACAGTACTCTTTATTACGTCCATCGTATTTTATTGTATTTACCTGCTGGCCATGCAACCGGAATGGGTTTTGGGCGGAGAGATGTGGGCGGAGATGGCTACAAATTACTATCCGAATTCAACCGCTTCCTCGATCGCGGTAAAGTTTTTCTCAACTGATGCCGGATACATTCCACTGCCGCAAAGGATACTGGCCTTTATCGGCAGCTCATTAAATTTGCCAGCAACTTCCATTCCCTACTTTTATACGTGGTCTGCCATATTGACCACAGGGATTATGGTTGGTGCATTCTGTCTCAGGCCTTTTCGGGTCCTTGTAAAGAGCGACTTTTTGAGATTCTGGGCTGCTATTGCAGTACTCATGCTTGCTGATTTCGGGACCCGAACATTTATAAATTTCACCTATTTCTCTGCTTTTTTGGTTGCTGTTGTTACCGCTCTTGCGCTTGTTGAGAGGTCTCATGAGGTCCCACGGTGGAGCTGGTTCGTTCCCATTTTTATGCTTTCAAAGCCTGCTGTTTTGTCTGTGCTGCCTGCCATGATCTTAGTTGCTTTTGTCGGCAAAACAAGATTCAGGCTCATTACCATTGTTAGCTCGATCCTCGGCCTGGCACAGCTCATAAGGATGGCATTCAGTCATTCTGCTGGCACCATGCATTGGGTTTCCAAGAGTGACTTTACTCTTATCGATAAACTAATCGCTTCAATTAAGTATTTTGTTGGCTTGCTCGGTGCTTTCTTCGCAGGCAGGTTACCGGTTGAGCTCTATCAACCCATGTGGTTTGGTTTGTTGTTGTTGGTTGTTTGTGTCTATATTCTAATGAGGCGCCGTACCCATTCTGGTGCTCTAATTTTAGTTGGATTAAGTATTTTATTTTTCAGTGTTCTTCTAAATGTCTTTGCTTTGAGTAATTTCTGGAGCCCCAACATGGAGAGGCTTGTCAGTCCGCCGGAGGTAACGCCTAGTCTCGGTTTTCGGATGTATCGGCATAGTATGGTCGGATATTGTGGTGTTATTTTAGTTGTAGTTGGTATGATCTCTGCTGTCGTTAATCAAAACCAGGGGCGCTTCTATTCCGCGATACCCGGAGTGGCCCCTACTTTATTTTTAGTGTGGTTTTATATTTCCGGTTGGTTTTCCTTTGCTGGTACCTTAAACCGTACGCCGGACTTCCCAAGGTTGAATAATTCGCAATGGCAGAATATGGCCTCTGTCATTGATTCAGGTGCTGCAGTTTGTGTGCCTACCGAGCCTATTACATGGCTTTTTCGAAGGAATTGTTCTCGGCTAACTCCTATTGGACCTTCGCATAATCTGTATGTTGATGACTTTAACCAGAGCCATTATTTTCAGCCTTTGCCGGTAAGTGGTATGTCCAGCAGTGTTGATTTGCCTGTACAGGAGGTTTCCGATAATCGGGCATTGCTTGCATTAGCTGTTTTTGTCAAACCGATTACCGCTCAAGCGATGGACGCCAATGCCCAGGCCGATATTGTAATGAAAGACGGCAGCACCAAATATCTGCTTGGTTCGCGTGAGCTACCTTCAGAGGGAGGTCTGCTTATGCTCTCGTCCAAGGTACCTATCTCAATTAATGAGATCAGGGAGATTACTCTGAGCATTGATCGCCCTGTCGAATTGGCATATCTCTCAAATGATCCGATAGTCATGTGGATGGGAAACTAGGAGCCATTGACATTTAACTCTAACCGACTGTTTTCATATGCGCGGACCTCCTAAAGGTCAACGCACTCTGGCGCATAACCAGGCGAGCGCGTGTCATTCGGACAGCGAAGGGGGACAGAATAAACAACTAGGGATAGAATTCGTACCCGGTTGCCTGATCCTGGACCCACCATATATGCGGGCTTAAGGCCAATGCCATTAACTTAAATCATCGTAATTGTTCAACCACCCGATTGTTTTTGCCATCCATGGCACCTGGATTCCGGCAATACTTACCGGAATGACGCGGTGGGAGCCAAACGAACCGATCTCATAATCCTTAAGTCAATGGCATTGGGCTCAAGGCTCTGGATACGATCCGCCAAGGCCATATGCCCTGTCAAGCCCCTGGAGAACGCAGAGATGACAGGTTTCTCATTCGGACATGCAGCCGGCGCTGATTGGCGCGAGGCGGCGGATCAGTGCCTCGCCACACTTGGGCCAGTTCCCGAGGCGGGTAATCTGGGGATTCTCTATGTTACGGATGCGCTCGCGGGACACATGGGCGAGGTGCTCGACCGCTTCCGCGCGTCCACCGGGGTAACGCATTGGGTGGGTACCGTCGGCATAGGGATCTGCGCCACCGGGGTCGAGTACTATGAACAACCTGCAGTGGCGGCGATGATCGGGGAGTTCCCTGACGACTCCTTCCGCATTTTTCCCTCCATCCTCAAGGACCTGGACGACTTTACGAGGCGCAACAATGACTGGATCAAAACCCACCAGCCCTTCCTCGGGCTGGTCCACGCCGATCCTTCCAATCCCCTTACCGAGGCCCTGGTCAAGCAGCTAGCCGAGCGCACGGTCTCCGGCTTCCTGGTCGGTGGTCTGGCCAGCTCCCAGGAAAGCATCTATCTGTATGCGGACGAGCTCACCCAAGGCGGAGTCGCGGGGGTGTTCTTCTCCCAAGAAGTGGGCGTAGTCACCCGCCTGAGTCAGGGCTGTGTCCCGATCGGTCCGCACCGGGTCATCACCGAGGCCCAGCGCAACATCATGATTCAGCTCGATGGGCGCCCGGCCCTGGATGTGTTGAAGGAGGATATCGGGGAGATCCTGTCCCGGGATCTAGCCCGCATCGGCGGCTATATCTTCGTCGGTCTCCCCATCATCGGCTCGGATACCGGCGACTATCTGGTACGCAGCCTAGTCGGCATCGATCCGCAAAATGGCCTCGTCGCCATCGGCGACCTGGTCGAGCAGGGCGGACGTGTGATGTTTTGCCGGCGTGACGCCAATACTGCGCGAGAGGATCTTTTACGCATGCTGACAGCGATCAAAAAGACCCTCGACGGATCGCCGCGGGGCGGCATCTACGTTTCCTGCCTGGGACGTGGCCGTAACCTATTCGGTGAGGATTCCGACGAGCTCAAGCTCATCGCCTCGGAGCTGGGGGATTTCCCCCTGGTCGGCTTCTACGCAAACGGCGAGATATTCCAGGACCGACTCTATGGCTATACAGGCGTGCTGACGCTTTTTACCTGATGGTAAGCTTCTCTACACTACAGAGTATGGCTGTCAATTACCAAAATATCTTTTGTTTGAGAAGGTAGGTGATAAATTTGGATTTCATCTTCCATTATCAATTTATATGCATCTTCTATGTTCTCTTCTAATTCTTCTATCGTCTCACCTTGACTAAACACTCCAGGAATTTCTTTAATTTTTCCAACATACCATCCATCGTCTTGCCAATATTCAAGTGTAAATGTGTGTTTCATTTTTACCTCTAAGATTGTTGATTGATTCATTTTTTTGAACATAACGCCAAAAATCAGCTGACCCAAAACGCAATGCCATTAAGTTAGCTGCTAACCGCTTGTCGTGGTAGATCAGGATGCAAAGAGAAAACTACGAATCGCGCGAATGCGAAAACTACTCGTTGTGTGAGAAATCATAGTGTATCAGGATCAAGCATTTCTGTTTTTCCCTTTCTGTGCTGTTCAAGTGCTTCATCGGCAAGAACGCCTAATATACCTCGGAATCCGCAAACATACTATCCCACTTCTTTTCAGAAGCAAGTTCATCTAGTAGCCATTGAGCAACTAAGTTCTGCTCCAAATCCGAAAGTCTGGATGCCTCAGTAAATGCCCGACTAAGAAGATCTGTCATATGCCTTTACCTCTGTTTATCAATTTGCTTTGATACGCCTAACGGTTTGGCTCAGGCGCCCAATGCCGCGTGGCACTGAGCTTGAAACTTGCTGAGGAGCCGGACTGCGGCATTGGGTCGCTTGCAGCCAAATGTTAGGCGAATAATCTGTGAAAAACGACCCATCAATTGAGCCTGGTCTCTTTTCCCCCTTTCTTGGAGGTGAAGAAATGTGGTCTGCCC
>NZ_SMSC01000159.1:0-418 GCF_004359955.1 Candidatus Thiosymbion oneisti | reverse complement strand
CTTAGTAGGATGGGCAAAGCAAGCGTCTATCAGGGTGGTTTGAAGGTTCAGGTCTCCACGGAGGTATCCAAACCGCGACTGCCTGAAGGGGGGTACACAGCGCAGCGTGCCCATCGCTATTCGATGGGCACGCTCCGCCTTTTTTGCCTTCCGACCAGGAGCCGCGGTTCACAAAGCCCGGCACACTGCCAGCGCCCGAGGCCATCCGGATGGACGGGTTCCGCTTTGCCCATCCTACGGGCCAAATGTCAACACGCCCTAGATAATGCTAACTGATAACAGATCACCGCCTGTGTGCCAAGCAGGTATCAGCTCGACCACCGTGAATCAGGATCCGAACCTTATGCCCCAGGATGTCCAAGCCCCGATTGCCCACCGGCCCACTGTCATGGTCGGGCTGTCGGGTGGCGTGGACTCC
>NZ_SMSC01000158.1:0-419 GCF_004359955.1 Candidatus Thiosymbion oneisti | reverse complement strand
TCTGACGCTCCAGCGTCGATTAAGCGCCTCGGTAGGCTAACCGCCAACGCCTATCAGCACGGAGGAGCTGCGTCCGCTGGAGCGGACAAGACGGCGTTCCCAGAGCGCGAAAACTAACACATTGATATTCGGCTGGCTCCTCACGCTCCAGCGTGGGAGCAGACCTGGTCCCGACGGAGGAGGGATCTGACGCTCCAGAGTCGATTAAGCGCCTCGGTAGGCTAACCGCCAACGCCTATCAGCACGGAGGAGCTGCGCCCGCTGGAGCGGACAAGATGGCGTTCCCACGCTGGAGCGTGGGAACGAGCCCGCGTAGGGCGGATAAGCTTGCGCCATCCGCCGTATGCCGGCCACATCTGTCGGGTGGCGGCCAAGCTCCCTCCTGCGTCGGGACGGGGCCTGGTCTGACCCGACCTACA
>NZ_SMSC01000157.1:0-426 GCF_004359955.1 Candidatus Thiosymbion oneisti | reverse complement strand
GGTAGTGTTATTACTTTGTTGCTTATTATAAATAACTTGATATAATTACCTGAGCTTTAAGCTACTAACCGAACAAAATTTTACCGAGGAAATTCTTATGGTATTACTACCCGTAAAATGCCCTGTCTGCAATGGTATTGATGTTACTAAACATGGCAACACCAGCAACGGCAAACAGCGTTTTATTTGCAAAGATCGGACCTGTAAGGGCAAAACGTTTATCCAGGATTATTCCGAGAAAGGGCGGTTACCAGAAACGAAACAACAAATCATTGAGATGACACTGAATGGCAGTGGCATTCGTGATACCGCACGGGTACTGGGTATCAGTCCTGCGACAGTCATTAATGAATTAAAAAAAAGAACTCGAATTGCACGCCGTGAATCGCAATTTTTTAGTGACCCACGCGTCTGAGGAGATTGTGG
>NZ_SMSC01000156.1:0-427 GCF_004359955.1 Candidatus Thiosymbion oneisti | reverse complement strand
TAGATATTCTAAAAGTAGAGGATTATCATGATATTAGCGAGCAAGATACCACTGTTGAAATAGATGAGATGTGGAGTTATGTGGGCAGTAAAGCCAATCAAAGGTGGCTGTGGCATGCCATTGATCGGGCCACTGGTAAGGTGTTGGCTTATGTGTTAGGGAAACGTCGAGATGAGGTTTTTCTCGAATTAAAAGGTTTGTTAGAGCCATTTGGAATAACCCGTTTTTATACCGATGATTGGGGTGCCTATGAGCGCCATTTAGATCCCGAGAAACATATCGTTGGAAAACAAAATACGCAGAAAATAGAACGCAAACATTTAACGCTACGGACGCGAATCAAGCGGCTTGCACGTAAGACGATTTGCTTTTCAAAACTAAATCAAATGCATGATATTGTCATTGGATTGTTCGTGAATCGTTATGA
>NZ_SMSC01000155.1:0-429 GCF_004359955.1 Candidatus Thiosymbion oneisti | reverse complement strand
CTCTACTTCATGGATGCCACGCATCCGCAGCACAATCCGGTGCTGGCCGGGGGCTGGATCAAGCGCGGCGAGGAGCAGGAAATCCCCACCAACACCGGGCGGCGGCGCGTCAACATCAACGGTGCCATCGACCTGGAGCGGCTGGAGCCGGTGGTCCGTTTCGACGACACCATCAATGCCGACTCTACCATCGCCCTGTTCCAGCAACTCGAAGCCATCCACCCCCTGGCGGCTTGCATTTATGTTATCTGTGACAACGCTCGCTATTATCGCTCCAAAGCGGTTCAGGACTACCTGAAAACTTCCCGAATCAAGCTCGTGTTCCTCCCGCCATATGCCCCAAATCTGAATCTCATTGAGCGGTTATGGAAATTTTTTAAAAAGAAAGTCCGATACAACCGATATTACGAAACGTTCGACGAATTCAAG
>NZ_SMSC01000154.1:0-441 GCF_004359955.1 Candidatus Thiosymbion oneisti | reverse complement strand
TCGCTATAATACGGAGCTATTGCCAGCTACTGGTTAAGCTGGCATTTAAAAATTAACCACCACCATCTTGAGAATCTCACGGACAGACCCGCGAAGTTACAGGAAAGCATCTTCAACAAGCTCTTTGAGCAAGCGGAAATCTCGAATTTCAACGATGAGGAATATAGTGAATACGAAGCGAGCTTGAAGACCTATCGTGATTTGAAGAATTCCATCGATACCGCGAGAGAAGAGGGCATAGAAAAGGGTATAGAAAAGGGCCGAAGAGAAGAGAAAATCATGATTGCCGGAAAATTGAAACAACAAAACATACCACCTGAGATCATCTCTCGAAGTACCGGCTTGCCAATAGAAGAAATCGAGAAATTATAATCCTGGAAAATTTGCCTCCAACTTGAATCTTAAGTGTCAAGTCCCGGCAGATTGTAGACTTTCTTTTTG
>NZ_SMSC01000153.1:0-447 GCF_004359955.1 Candidatus Thiosymbion oneisti | reverse complement strand
GCCCTGTCGTCGAACGACATGTGGGCTGCCGTCCTCCAAGAGAAGGACGGGAAGGCGGTGCTCACGACGGCCGATGAGAGCTGTTTCATCGGGAGCACGACTACCGAGAAGCCGCTGAATATGGCTGCCTTCACGGGTGCCAATAACGACACTGGCCTGCAAGATGCAGAGCGGCTGAAGGAAGGCTACATCGAGTTCGTTGTTATGGGCTATGCGGAGCCAACCACCGGTATCGGTAAGGCCATCGAGGATGTCAAGTCTACTCGCAATTGCAGCGCGGTGCGTGATGCATTCAGCGAAGCCAAGATCAAGGATACTGCCAAGCAATTTGGTGAGCCTATCAATGCGCTCAAGTTCAACTTCCGCTTTATCAATCCCAAGCGCGGCATCGAGGCCGGCGGTCAGGCGGTCACCTGGGCCAATTTCTTTAACCACGTCAGTGATCCA